>CAKZVB010000214.1 GCA_937922015.1 uncultured Granulosicoccaceae bacterium | reverse complement strand
GATATGACAAAGTGTAACAGTTCACTTGCCGGGTTCAGGTGATTCGCAGCTAGGAGTCTGCGCGGTAGAAGTCTGCGTAGCTAGAATGTGCCATGGCGAGGGCCCTTGTCTTAGTAAATGATGGTACGATCATTTGAGGCGCATAGTCATTCGTACGTAACGAAAATGATCGATAAAAACGCACCGTCAGGGCGCGTTCGCAGTAGCAGAGGTTCTACCGCGCAGACTCCTAGTTCACTATAGAAACTTTTGAGGCAACCGAAGCACTACGCCTGCTGTTTTTCCTGATTGATAATTTCTATATAGCGTTCTTTACCTTGCGCGCCAACATGCAGTTCCCGTTGATTAAAGACCATAGCCGGAACTCCTTGAATGCCATTGGCAATAGAGAATCGCTGTCGTTCGCGAACTGCCTCTGCGTAAAGTTCGTCTTCAAGTACCTGCAGCGCTTCATCATAACTAAGCCCGGCTTCGACGCAGGCGTTTGCCAGAACCTCGGGATCGTTAATGTTTCGTTCGCGGCTGAAGTGACAATGGAACAGGGTGATTTTTAGTTGATGCTGCTTTCCATGCAGGGCCGCCCAGTGAATAAGTTGATGGGCGCGAAATGAATTAACCATTCGTGTTTGCTGACCGAACCGGAAATTAAACCCCAGTTCGCTGCCAACGTTGACCAGATGCTCTGTGTTCTTTTGGCTTTGCTCAGCGGTGATGCCATATTTCCTTATAATATGCTGTTGCAGGTTTTCTCCTTCCTCCGGCATGTCGGGGTTGAGCTCGAATGGTTGCCAGTAAATGTCTGCGTCTGTGGCTGATTCAGCAAGTGCGGCCTCTAGTTGCTGATAGCCCACAATACACCACGGGCAGACTACATCAGAGATTATGTCAATTCTTATGGGGTTGTTTTGTATTGTAGTCATAGTGTATTCAGTTGCCCGGGTTGTGCCTTTTGTCACTCATTATTAGCAGGCTGGTTACTGCTTCGGATGAGTCCTTCTTGCGCCACTGATGCTACCAGTTGTCCGTCGCGTGTAAATACATTGCCACGAGAGAAACCACGTGCAGAACCGGCACTCGGGCTGTCCATACTATAAAGCAGCCAGTCATCAAAGCGAAAGGGTCTGTGAAACCACATGGCGTGATCCAGGCTTGCAAGAAACACTTTACTGTTACTCAAGTGTTCCCGATGTGGCAACATGGCAGTGGCCAGTAAGTTGTAGTCCGACACATAGGCCAGTGCTACCTGATGTTTTCGATCACTGTCCGGCAGTGTGCCAAGCGCCTTGATCCAGATGTTTTGTTTTGGTTTTACGGTATCGGCAGTATACAGTTCTTCACCCTCTGTCGGGCGACACTCAATAGGTCGTTCAAGACGTGTCAGTTGATATAGCTCAGGCGCTTGTTCGCGCAGAATTTCACCAATCTCTCTGTCATTTTTCAGGCCTTCCGGTGGAGGAACTTCCGGCATCGGCTGTTGGTGGGTAAAGCCTTCTTCGGGTATCTGGAAAGATGCCTCCATAGTAAAAATAGTGCGGCCTTTTTGAATCGCTTTCACACGGCGGGTTGTGTAGCTTCCGCCATCGCGTACGCGCTCCACGTCGTAGACTATCGGTAAGTCAATATCGCCTGCCAGTAAAAAGTAGGCGTGCATCGAGTGAAGCGTGCGTTCATCCGGGGTAGTCAACTGTGCCGCAGTAATGGACTGAGCCAGTACCTGTCCGCCAAACACCCGGCCCCATGGCGTCCGATAACTTTGCCCCCGGTAGAGGTTGTCTTCAATTTTCTCCAGCTCAAGTACCGGACGCAGCTCATCGAAATTTCTCATCGGGCAAGGATACAACTTTTTGGCTGATCAGGCTGTGCAATTAGTCCTCTGCCAGAAGGATCATGGTTTTCCGCCACGCGTTTTCAGCCGTTGGTCCGGCTTCTGAAAATACATTATCCAGCTGCAGAATTTGCGTGCCGGTAAGTCTCTCTTCCAGGCGTTTTCCCGCGGCCGTAAGGCGTAGTTCTTTCACTCTCCCGTCGTGATTTGATTTGTCATTTTTTATTAGATTCATACTGACCAATTGTCGAAGAGGTATGTGCAGAGCCTGTTTGCTGATCTTAAGAACCGACAGCAACTCGTTGACAGCCAGTCCGGGTTGCCTGCCAACGAAATAGAGGATCCGATGATGTATCCGGTTTAAACCCCGTTTGGAAAGAATCTGGTCCGGGCCACGTGTGAATGCGCGGTACGAAAAGAACAACAATTCGATGGCTTCGCGCAGTTCGGTGTCGCGATTGATTGAAGGGTTTGCGTCGATACTTTTTTGGTCAATCATATTGACACATTAAAATGGCGCGGTCAGACTGTCAATAGGTCAATATATATGACCTAATAATCCTAATCGTCCCTGAGGAAATCATGCAATTTTCAACACGAGTATCCCGACTGCGTGCTTCGCCGATTCGCGAAATTCTGAAAGTCATCGACAAGCCGGGGATGATCTCTTTCGCCGGTGGGTTGCCGGCGGCAGACAGCTTCCCGGATCTGTCAGTGAATGGCCTTAACCACAAGCAGTTGCAATATGGGGCAACCGAGGGGGAACTTGAGCTGAGAGAGCATATTGCGGCAGATCTGGCGAAACGGGGAATGAAAGTCAGCGCCGCACAGGTTCTTGTTTTGTCTGGTTCGCAGCAGGGCATAGACCTGGTGTCCAAGCTGATGATCGATGAGGCCACACCGGTCGCGATAGAGTCGCCAACTTATCTGGCGGCCCTGCAGGTATTTACCCTGTTTGGAGCTGACACTATTGCCTATACCCCCAACACCATTGAGCAGTTGCGCAGTGGAGTGACGGGTGACGGCAGATCACCGTCTTTAACCTACACCATACCAACGTTTCAAAATCCTACAGGCCATTGCTACACGTTGGAGCAAAGGCAGGCTCTGGCGCAGGTTTGCGATGATAATGGCAGTGTTCTATTTGAAGATGATCCTTACCGTGCACTGGCTTATGATGAATGCGAGCGACGACCGGTGTGTAGCTTTATAAAAAAGGCTCACTGGATATACCAGTCTTCATTTTCTAAAACACTGGCGCCGGGTCTGCGCCTTGGTTATCTAGTGTGTTCCCCTGATCTCTATCCGGCGCTGTGCTGGCTGAAGCAGGCTGCCGATTTACATAGCAACCGCTTGAGCCAGTATATTGTTTTTTCGCAACTCACCGATGCATGTGCGCAGCAAAGAGAGGCTTCTCTGGTTGACAGTTACCGCAGCAAACGTGATTTATTTGCTGATGCATTGACACGTCATTTACATAATCACGCCAGCTGGGAGGTGCCTAAGGGTGGTCTGTTTTTCTGGCTGACGTTGAAAACGGAAACCAGGATTGACTCCCGGGAACTGTTAGTTGAAGCGCTTAAACATAACGTTGCATTTATGCCGGGTGAGCCGTTTTTTCCGGATAATAAAGATACACCGGTTTGTATTCGACTGAATTTTAGTCACGCCAGTGAAGATCAGGTAGAGGCTGGCCTGAGAAAGATATCTGAGATATTGTCTGCGGCGATGGTGTGATGTCGTTATTCTCTGACGGGCTGCATTGCTGTAGCGTTTAAATAGACAGTAATTTTGTAGCACGCCTTCAAGAAAGAACCTGGGCTGAAAGGCTGTTGATCGGTTTGAGGACGGCGTTACTGCTCGGCGTAATTAGTAAGAGCAATACTCACATTTGAATCTGGTCGGGTATAGAAAAGTATTGTTTGAAAAAAAGCACCATGCTTGCCTATTCATCAAAGACGGGTTGCGGAATGAAAATCGGATTTATTGGGTTGGGAAATGTCGGTGGCAAACTGGCGGGTAGCTTGCTTCGAAACGGCGCAGATTTAACGGTTCGGGATCTTGACAAAGCGATCGCACAGCCTTTTCTGGAGGCGGGTGCAAGTTGGGCTGACAGCCCTTCAGAGATGGCCTCACAGTGCGAGGTGATTATTACCTGCCTGCCTTCTCCGGCGGCTTCTGCTGCAGTTTTAGAAGAGCAGGGCGGACTGTTAGAGTCTCTGAGTGAAGGTAAGATCTGGCTGGAAATGTCGACCACAGATGAAGCTGAAGTAAAACGCCTGGGTGCCCTGGTGCAGGCTACCGGTGCGGCTGCGGTGGATTGTCCTGTGTCTGGTGGTTGTCATCGCGCTGATACAGGCAATATTTCAATTTTTGCGGGCTGCGAGCGTGAGGTTTTTGAGCGTATTTTCCCATTGCTGAAAAGTCTGGGTCGCCGAATTCTCCATACCGGTCCTCTGGGGACGGCCTCTGTTCTAAAGGTGATGACTAATTATTTAGCGACAGCAAATTTGTTGTCTTGTTGTGAGGCGCTGGTGACCGCCAAAGCGGCGGGAATGGATTTAAACGTTACCTATGAGGCCATACGTATTTCGTCGGGAACATCGTTTGTACATGAAACGGAGAGTCAGGTCATCCTTAACGGGTCGCGAGATATTTCTTTTACGATGGATCTTGTAAGTAAAGATATTGGATTATTTCAATCGATAGCAGAGCAGCATAATGTTCCTCTTGAGATAAGCCCGCTGCTCGTCAGTATTTTCAAAGATGGCGAAGCGAAGTATGGCCCGCGAGAATGGTCCCCCAATATTATTCGACGGCTTGAGGACGCTACCGGGCTCAGTGTACTTGCACCCGGCTTCCCTGCAGAGATGGTAGACGACGAACCGGAAGAGCCGGGATATGAGGTTGTACCTAAAAGGGAATAGATCCATTGTGTTCCGGGATTGCCACTTGTGCAAAGCGGCATCCGATTGAAATACAGGTCGCCTTGTTATTGAATGGTGACTTGCCGGCTGTCTACCTGCAAGTCACTCATTAAGCGCTGGAACTCCGGGTGGTTAAACAGCGTTTCTTTTCCTGCTTCGATCAGGCGATCCACTTCTTCATCCGACAGGGTAAACGTCGTCGGGATATTATTCAGGAAGTAGGAATCTTGCGGATCCAGCATCTGATTAAAATCGAGCGATATATAGTAGTATTCTACCCTGGATTCGTCGGTCGATAACTCTTCCGACCATTGGGTTAGCATTTCATTGATGAGATTTTTGGTCGATGCGTTGTAGCGGTGAATTTGGATCGTGCTCATAACATCGACGGTGGTCGCCGCTGTCGGATGATCCGCAGACTCGCCAATGCCGGTATCAGGATCGTTGCTGGCGTCCAGTGAGATCACAACAATCCGTTCTGGTGTATCGTGCTTTAGTACTCGCAGAAAATTTCTGGCACCACCAATCATCTCCACGAAGTCGTAGATAGACCGTAGCCCCAGGTTGTCGGTAATACCACCGTCAACCAGGTGCAGGTATCTATTGCTGTCTTTGTCAAAGAACTTGCTGATTCCGTCGAGAGTTACTTCCAGTTCGGGATGGTCTTTTGCGCGTCGGCGAGCGCGTTTAATCCATCGAGGTAGCTCATTGTCGCAATCGTTCCTGTTTTCAACCACAACCGGGTGAAATAACAATGGCACCGCAGAAGAGGCAGTTACCGCAGCGGAGATCGGGAAACTACCCAGATCAGAACACAACATGTCGAAGTATTCCTGAATAAAGCTGAATCTTACACCGGTGGAAAAATCGGTGGCATTGAGTAATATCAATGGACCATCAACACGGTTCAGATCAGAGAATTTTGCGTCTTTAAAAATAAACCGGTCATAAAGTGAAATAGCATCCTCGGTGCGGCCGCGTTTATCAAACCAGCCCAGTGGGCTGAGCACCTTTCTAATTAAGGAGCGTTCCAGATTGCGACGCAGAAAATCGGACTCGTAGGTTTCAAAAATCCCATCGCCATGCAGTCCATAGTAGGCAGCAGTGAAGCTGCCGCCCGAGACTGAACTGATGGTGTCTAACTCGTCCAGCAGTCGAGTGTGTTTAGTGTGCGAGATCGGTGTGTCGCGCAGCGCTTGCAGCACACCGTAGGCGAATGCAGCAGCGCGTGTGCCGCCACCAGACACTGACAGCGTAAAATTTGTGCGGCTGTCGCGATCGCGTGATTGGGCTTGTATTAATGAATAACTCGAGTCGCGGGTCTCCGCATCAAGCCGGTCGTTTCGAATCATGCCCTGTGATGCGCAACTGCTGGTCATTAAAATCAATCCTGCCAGGCAGGCAGGCATAACAACACCCCGGACACCAGTCCGCATAAACGTATAGGTATATTGCACAAGAAAACCTGATTAGAAGAGAAGGGCTAACGGCGTAGGATATCATAGTGCTGAGAGTCTGCGCGGCAAAACCTCTGCTACTGCGAACGCGCCCGACGGTGCGCTCAAGGCGACGGTAATCATCGATCAATTTCGGGACAATTGAATGACTATGCACCTCAAATTATCGTACCATCATTTAATAAGACAAGGGCCCTCGCCATGACACGTTCTCGCTACGCAGATTTTTGCCGCGCAGACTCCTGGTCCTTGTATAACTTCAGTGCGTTTTCAGTAGTCCGCTCTGCCAGTTCCTCAATGGTAATTTCCTTTATTGCTGCAACACATTTGGCGATCTCGGTCAGATATGCACTCTCATTTCGTTTTCCCCTGTAAGGGGTGGGTGCCAGGTACGGAGCATCGGTTTCAAGCACGATCATTTCCAGCGGAACTTCTGGTAGCACGGTTTTGAGGTTGCTGTTTTTAAAAGTCGCGACGCCGCCAATGCCCACGTAAAACCCGCCAAGTGACTGTATCTTTTTGGCGTCTTCGACTGAGCCGGTAAAACAGTGAAATACACCAGTCAGCGATTCATCATTCTGCTCTGCAATCAGATCAAACGAGTCGTCAAATGACTCTCTGGTATGAAGTGCGATTGGCAGCTGAAACTCTTTCGCCATAGTTATCTGTTGGCGTAGTGCCTCTTTTTGTTGCTCTTTAAAGGTGAGATCATGATAGTAGTCCAGTCCGGTTTCTCCCACGGCAACATACTTTCCTGTGGCAAGCTCGCTGGCGATGTGATCGACCTCTGACTGATAGAGTGCATCGACATTGCAGGGGTGTAGTCCG
Source organism: uncultured Granulosicoccaceae bacterium (assembly GCA_937922015.1). Taxonomy (GTDB): domain Bacteria; phylum Pseudomonadota; class Gammaproteobacteria; order Granulosicoccales; family Granulosicoccaceae. The sequence continues at coordinate 10,753 of CAKZVB010000214.1, read as the reverse complement.
ATCATCGGGAAACAGTGGTTCGGGAATGCCGAGACAACAGCATTCATCGCGTCTGTTGTTTTGCTGCTCACATTTGGCAAATATATTCTTTCAACACCTGCCTCAATAGCACGCTGAACTGACTCTTGGCAGTCATTTGTGAATTTGCTCGAGTATAAATGCGCATGGGTATCTATTAGTTTCATATTGGTATATAGCGGTTGTGTTAATTAATGACAGCGAGCATTGTGTTGGATTGTTCAGGGACCCGACCAATCCAGCACTGATCGAACGACACCGGAATTTGCTTGCGTAAAGCTGTGTCGTAGCTATTCTAACTGATTCACTATAGCTGATTAGCAACAATGTCCGGCAACGGGGGGCCACGCTCTAGCTGGCGTCAATTCACAGAGCGTAGATCGAGACACAACCGCAATGAGGTGGGTATGGAGTTAACAAGCGTTTACAGATCGCAACGAAATTCTGCAGGATGCCGACCCGGATCATTTAATTTATGTTCCGGGTTGCTGCTGTCGGCAATACTCACTGCCTGTGATGGCGGAAACAACAATATGACCCCGGATGGTGGAGGTGCCGACACAGTGAGCTTTAAGTCGATCCAGGATAGCGTTTTTTCAGTGAATTGTGTGCAGTGCCATACTGCTACTGCTCCAAGTGCAGGACTAAGCCTTACGGACGGTCTTGCCTACGCTAACCTTGTCGGGATAGGTAGTTCAGGACAATCCGGTGCGGTCAGAGTGATCACAAATGATCCTGACAATAGTTATCTTATCCGAAAACTGCAGGGTGCTGAGGGTATCACCGGTGAGCGTATGCCTCGTAATGCTGATCCATTGCCGGCTGCTACTATCCAGATGATTAAGGACTGGATAGCGCAGGGTGCTCTCGATAACTAATCCTGACTCACCAAATCTATAATGCAACGGGCGGCCATTCAACCGTATTCTCTACCGCTTAATCAACACTTTACGCTCGAAAAACTCGCCAATTACTTTATAAAGACCTGTGACATCGTCTGCACAGGCGGTCTCCCGGATTGAATGCATGGCCAGTTGCGGGATGCCGACATCGACCGTGGGGACACCGATTTCGGTTGCTGTGATTGGACCAATCGTTGAGCCACAACCCATATCACTACGCGCGACCATCACCTGCATGGCTACGCCGGCGTCTGCACACAGGCTTTTAAACAGCGAAGCGGTTTCGCTGTTAGTTGCATAACGCTGATTGGAATTTACCTTGAGCACCGGCCCGCCATTTAACAGGGGGGCGTGATCAGGGTCGTGTTTGTCCCTGAAGTTCGGGTGCAGTGCATGTGCGTTATCCGCTGAGATCATTACTGACTGATCCATGATGCGCGTAAAGTTGGTTTGGCTTCCGGCCAGTCGTTCCAGCACAGAGCGTAAAAACGGTCCTTGTGCACCGCATGCAGAGGCGCTGCCAACCTCCTCATGATCATTGCAAACCATCAGGCAGGTGTTGTTGTCTGTAGCATTATTAATAGCGCTGACGGCTACCCAGCAGCTCAATAGATTGTCCAGACGGGCGCTTGTTATAAATTCCCGATTCAGACCTGTTAGAGATGCCGCTTGTACATCGTACAAATTCATTTCGTACTCCAGGACCTCTGACACTTTGGCCTCCGGGTTATCACGTTTTATCTCTGCAAGTAACAAGCTTCTGAAGTCGGTGTTGTCATTGGAATTCGCCACACTAATTACAGGTGGCAAGTCAGTCTGTTCATTGATCGAGTGTTTTTTATTCACTTCCCGATCAAGGTGAATTGCCAGACTGGGGATAATTGCCACTGCCCTGTCAAAGTCGACCAATGAGCTGCTAATGGCACCATTTGATCCTCTGTAGCTTACTCGTCCGGCAATTGATAAGTCACGATCAAACCAGGGGTTTAACAACACACCGCCATAGGGCTCAACTGCTAACTGATTCAGTCCCGCTTTTTCAGTTTCCGGATTTGGCTTGATCTTGAGACAAGGGCTGTCGGTATGAGCGCCAATCATTTTAATGCCGCGATCGAACAGATCGGCTTTACCGTAGACGAAAGCGATAATGGACGAGTCGTTGCGGGTAATGAAATAACGTCCGCCGGTTTTCAGATCCCACTCATCCGTCTCACGGAGTCGCTCAAAGCCCGAGGCACTCAGAAGGGCTGCCATATTTGCAGTGGCATGCCATGGAGTAGGGGAGTTGCTGAGGAACGTCAACAGATCATCAATAAAGGCTGCAGGGCTTGTCATCGCTGGTACCGGATAAATTATAATCGGGATTAACAGTATGCGATATCTGAAGCGCAACGCCAATCAGCCAGTACTGATGGTAATCCGTGCTGCAGGATCCAGGGAATGACCGGCTCGCGACGCATGGGCAGTTCGCGACAGAGATTTTAACAGATGCGGGCTGGTTGCTCGGCAAATATAGTCGGTGCTACCTCAGTTTACACTCTACGTATGACCTGCCATCAAAATCCCAGTAGCGCCAGCTGCCATTAAACAGATTCTCAGCCCAGCCCGGGTACGGATTCTCATACCAGTCGTCGTTTGAAATATCTCCGGTGGCTATACTCCATTGAAACCGGCTCTCGCCGTCGATGAGATAGATATTATTATCTAAAAATCTAACTTCATGAATGTCGGGAAAATGTGGCGGGGTGATGTAAGTGTTTTGATCCAGTGGGTCGGTAATCTCCTTTTTGCAAGACGCTGTCTTATTTACAATTCCCTGGCTGGTAAAATTTAGTCTGTTAAGCGTTATTGCTCCATAGGCAGGGCTTGTGGGGCCTGCAACCGTGTCGCTGGTGAAAAACCAGTCTGCTGCCAGAGCTGTGCTGGTGTCACGGCTAATAACGTAGTCACTGCGCCTGCCATAAATGGCCAGGTAGTAGGTGCCTGTTACTGCAGCGTCGAATTGCAGCTGACTTTCCGGGCCTTCAAGCACACCCGTGTCCTGTCGATAATAATCGTCGCTGACAATGGCGTATTGGGTAGGTGTGGTGACATCGAATTCACCGTCATACGCGAAGTTCAAGACGACTGTCTGACCGGCTTGTAGCGCAAGCGCATAGTAGTCAGCGTTATCGTGACACAGAGACGCGCTTATTGTGCTGCCGCTGGTCAAGGCAGTTGCATTTACAAAACTATTGTTTTGTTCAAGAACGTCTTCGGTGCACTGGATGCTCGTCTCGAGCGTATGATTAAAGACGCTACTATAGTTGTTGAGGTAGTTAGACTCGGAAATATAGTACAGGGGCTCTGACAGATCGTTTCCCTGAAAGTTATTTTCGATGTACATGTGCCAGTCCGGGTTAACTACAATTCTAACCGAGTAATTTCCCGACGGTAGATCAGCACGGCTCGATCTGGCAGAAACCGTCACTGAGTTGTCGGCATTCTGTATTACCTGCTGATCAAAAAGAGCTGTACGATAAGTGTTTTTGAAATCGGCGGTTTGCGAGTATTCCAAGGCGAAAGACAGGCTTTCGGTATCGATGGTATCGCTGCTGTCCGCAGTGCCGGGACCGATGTCAGTCACCTGAATTTCAAATGCTAATTTGTCAGGAGATGTCAAATCCGAAGTGAAACTGGTGATGGTTATGTCGGTTGGGGATTGTGCATCTCCTGTTACGGCATCGCCCAGTAATGCAAGCGGTTGGCGTGGAACCGTTTCAGGAATCTCGTTGCCACCGCAGCTTGTCAATGCCAGCAATGCTGATACGCTCATGAGTTTGAATTTCGTATTCATTGTCGTGCTCGCTGTGTGGTCCTCGTGAAAATTCGTTTGCCACCTGTAAAATGTAGTATCTATTACTGAGTATAATCAACATATCGGCCAAAAGTTCCAAAACCATTGACCTTGACACCAAGTGTTTCAAAACCCAGTTGTGCAGGCTGACCCTGGGGATTGAACCATATTTCACTACCGAGATGGAGTCCGCCGATCACATAATCAAGATCAGGAAACCGCGGGCCGCGCTTTGCTGCATCGGGATGGGAGTCGTTTTCCGGTCCGTCAATAGTTCGCCATATCTCATAGGCGATAGCACTTGGGTCGTTAGTACCCTGGATGTCTGCACCATCCAGAAATAAATCGCGGAAATCCGCTGAACGCATCCAGTTGGCAATTTCGGAATAGTTAATGGTAACCCCCGCGGGGGTTAGCTGCCGATCCTTTACCGCCAGAGCAATGTACATAAAACAGTTATCCTCATCACCTATACGGCAGGTTGGCAGGTAGTTGTCTCGATTGCCTTCGGCTTTAAGATAAATATCGAATTCAGGATTGCCGGATATTTGTACTGATCCCAGAAGTATGCCACCAGTCCATTCTCTGATTGTTCTGTTATTGATGTTGGTCCAGTCGAACCAGATATTAAGATTCCAGGTCTCTGTGAAGTCTGAGTTGATGCCGTTTATCGTGTTGAGCCACTGTGCGTCCTGTCCCGGTAATTTCTCGATAGTAGAAACATCGTGCCAATAGCTATCCAGAAAAACATTGGCGACACCGTTGGTGGCTTTGCCGCTGTTAATATCGGCTTTTACTGAAATTTTTACATCCTCAGGCATATCGCTCACAGCAGTAGGAAAGCCTGTGATGTTATTGATCGGAATCATATCGAATGCCGGGGATTGCTTACGACCATAGTCGGTGGTGATCTCAGTGTCGTTGCCGCACTCGATTCCCCACGATTCGTAGCGCCCACCCATTGTCCCCAATACCATGGCCGGAAATGCGCGTACAAAGAAATATCTGATATCGCTGTCTTTGTAGGACGTAATGCGATAGTCAAGCACAATGTCATCATCGCCTTGTGGCACGCCACATGAGTTGCGGCCGTCGTCTAACACCTGCGCTGCGGGGATATTCCAGGTAACGAAATCCTGAACGCCGTCTGAGTAGAAAAGTTGGTTGGGGTCATCCGGCAGGCGTGCCCGCCAGTCGTAGACATTGTTGGTATACAACAAGTCAGCAAGCTCAAACTTGCTAAATGGTTGGTTGGGATTAGCTGTGGTTTTTTGATCGACGGCCTGACCCAGATCGTTAGAGTCATCGTCCTGGAAAAGGTCGCCATCCTTGTCGTCATTCTTACTGGAACAGGATACCTGTGCCAGCGCGCAGCAAGCTATCAATAAGACATTGCAAATGTACGACGAATTTCGCAACTTTGATTCCTGTTTTGGAAGTGCGGCCGGAGGCTGCGTTGTGCAAAATCAGCGCCGTGAGTATTCGCAAATCTGCAGCTAATAAAATGTGCAAGTACATTAGTTATAGTTGATTAAAGAGAAGCTGCCAGGCAGAGCGTGCGGATCGGAGTGAAGATTTTGTAAATTTAATGCAATGGGATATATTTTTTCTGCCAGGTACCCATTCGTGTTAGTGGTCGTTTTCTGTGGAATCGCATTGTTAAATACTGTGTTATTGAAGCTTTCCATCTGTCCGGCTGTTTAAAAACCGGCGAAACTCCATATATTGGTAGTGAATTCAGCAGCCTATGGCAGTTATCTATGATTGAAAAAATTGATAAAAAGAAACGCAAGACTTTGAAGGGAATAGCGGCCGTAGCGGGTGCCACGGCGCTTGGCTCTATACCGGCATTTGCGACAACCGAACCCCTCACTGACAGTGTGCTTGAAGGTTCCGCATCGACTCGCCAGGTGTGGCCACCGGTAGCCGTCAGATCACCAATAGAACTGACAACTCGTGTGTCGGCAATTAAAAATGATATTGAGGTGGTGTTAACCAATAGGGGGCAGCAGGCGGTCACCCTGACTCAATTAACCCCATCGCAGGTGAACACTCCGCGAGGAAACTTCGACTTTGCGGATGTTCTTAAGGAAGGCCCGCGTCAACTGGCAGCCGGTGAGAGTATTAGCGTGCCGATAACGCATCATGCAATTGACAGTGCCGCCGGCTCATTGCATCAGTTGACCCGCACCGGTTTGACAATCGCCACTGATGCAGATGATTTCGCGGCGGTTAGTTATGCGGTCGTCGCCTAGAAAATCATAATTTATAACAAAGTTGTTGTGTAAATTCGACGGGCCTTTTGAGGCCCTTTTTTTTGCTCCTGTCTGGTGTCCGCTATCCGGTATAGGTGTTTCCTGCATGAATATTTCAGACAAAAGTAATGCGATGTGCGTGTAGGCTAACGGCGCAATATCATTATCCAGCGACCAATATGAAGCAGGTCCGCCAGCGCTGCGGCAAAGTAGGTCAGTGCCGCCGCTTTCAGCACACTATTAACCGCTGGAATATCCGTCTCCGAGATATATTCACCTTCGATCAATATTGGCATTGCCTTTCTAAAGCTGGCATCCCATTCTTCCGGTAGTACAATTAAATATGCCAGAGCGCCCAGTAATTGCAGCAACAGGCCCAGCGCTATACATGCGATGATCGCCGCAGGCGCTCTAACGAGAACCGCGATAAAAGGTGCAGCGGTTAATAACAACACTCCGCATCGCTTCAACATGAAAGCGGTGGGTATATAACGATTGCGCAACTTTGAAATCGGCTCCTCGCGGTCGAACTGGATTGCATGACCAATTTCATGCGCGGCAACTGCGACAGCGGTGAGTGATTTTGAGTGAAAGTTTGACTGGCCCAGACGTACCGTGCGCGTAGCCGGATCGTAGTGATCCTTATTATCGTCGGTATCTTCAAGTGAGACATCATTGAGTTCGAACCGTTTGATAAGATGTGCAGCCAGCTCGCCACCAGTACCAGGTAAATCGTCCCTGATCACACCGTGTTTACGCATGACCAGTTTGATCCAGATGCTGGGTAAGTACACAACTGCGACTAAAAGTAATGTAAGTATCAGATACGGCATTGGTCTATCGTTGAAACACCGGTAAAGTAAGGTGATTCAAAGTCAGGCAGAGCTCTGATCGTTTTAATTTCTTCATCGTGACATCCAGGTGTAAACCAGGAATTTGCCTCCTGTGCAGTCCGGCGACGACCTTCATTAAGAAAATCATCAGCTCAATAAGTACTTCCATAATCGTGTGTGGTTTGCCGGTGACAGGTGTGTGGCTGCCGGCCGATTTTTCGGCGCAATTTTCTGTTGAAGTAAGCAGAGATAGCGTGACGCGAGTATATATAATAGTAGCAACAATTGGCGGTGTTTTCGCGGAATTTATATTGTGAAAATCCTGCAACTCGGACAGGTGTGACCCCTGCCTGTGTGAAACCATTGCCTGAATAGTTCAACCGATATTACGCAAGAGCAAAATGAGGTGACGTTGGTCGTTGATTGTTCACAAAGTTAGCTGTATATCACTAACAAAGTTAGTAGAATCAAAAATCAAAATCAATTTCAGGTGTTCCAGATGTTTAATCGTGCTGGTCTTTTTTTACTGTTGTTGTCCGGTTTGGTTATTGGCTTAACCGGTCCGGTGTTGTCCCAGCAAACTGACGAGGCTCAAACGCTCAAACTGGATCTTGATAAGTTCCCCGATCAGCAGCCACAAAACAAAGATCTCAGTCTGGATCTGGAGAAATTTCCAAATCGGGACAATGAGCTTGATTTGAATTTAGAGCAGTTTCCCGATCAGCCTCTGGAGAGAAAGGATAAGGACCTGAATCTGGATTTGAAGCAATTTGAAAAGGAAGGTGAACCAGCAAAACCGATACGGGAGACCACCCGGGTGCAGACAACAGGTACAAACGGAACAACCATCAGTGACGAAAAATCAGGGTTTTATATTTTTCTGGGCTTGTCGTTTTTAATGCTTGTTATCTTTTTGTGGCGAAAGCGGGGTAAACGTAAGTCAATCTCACCAATATAACTTTTAGCTCTGCCGCGCAGGCCAGCTCTGATGATAAAACGAAAGCCTATATTGAATTCGATGGCTCCAGAGCAGCGTTAGGACGGTAACAATACAGAGCGCTTCGGTAATGTTTGTGTTGCGATGTTTAAGCAACTGATATTGGCGTCACTACAAATTAGTATTGTCGAAAGCAATAGACCGTGCCAATCAACATCAACCTCTATTATTTTCCTGGCAATTTTGATTGTTGGCTGGCCTTCAATGCCAATCTCGCAGGGACAGGTTTACAACTTATTTTGCTAAATGCTGACATCGCAGGCTCTCAATACGTAATTCTAATCGAGCAAGAGTCGTGATTATTCCTGCATATATAGTTAAAACCTATCGCGTGATACACCTAATTGATTTGCAATAGCGTGACCATAGTCGGATATTGATGGAAAGTCGAAGAAACAGAAAGCTATTGAGATGGTGAATAGTCAGGGTCAGTAAACGCTTTATTTATAGTTAGTTTACGTTAACTGTAAATGAAAAACGATTATTCGTGCGGGGTATCGAAAAGAATAAGATCAAGTCATGCACTGTCGAAGGAATCGAAAGTCAGTACGCTGTAGCGCAGTTGTAATTACCACTCATGAGGAGGAATAATAATGACAGACAAACAGAAGACGTTGCAACCGATCTCCCGAGGTTCACCAGAGAAATACACTGAGCGTATGGCACTTGAGGAAGGAACAATAAAGTCCTCTTCAAGGCGTTCTTTCCTGAGCGGCGCAGCTACGGCAGCCGCTGCTGCGACAGTTGCGTCAACAACAAGTGCTCTGGCCGCACCGCTTGAAGTGCAGCCTTCATCTAAATCAATGGGCCGGACCACGGTTCCGACGGGCTACGGTATGCCGTCTAAATATGAGGCGGATGTCACTCGAAATCGCACCGATATTTTCGTCAACAAGCAGAATTTCTCTGACTGGAGTATGACTCCGATCCAGCATCAGCAAGGCATAGTTACGCCAAACGGGTTGATGTTCGAGCGCCATCACGCAGGCATTCCCGATATCGACCCGGACACCCACGATCTGGTCATTCACGGTATGGTTCGCCAGCCGATGAAGTATTCGATGAGCGATCTAATGCGTTATCCATCGGTATCGCGCTTTCATTTTATGGAATGCTCCGGTAATGGCTTGACGGATTGGCTGTCGGTTAAGTCAGACACGGTGCAGCAGACGCACGGATTATTGTCGTGCACACAATGGACCGGTGTGCCGGTGTCATGGTTACTTGATGAAGTCGGTCTGGAAGCAGGAGCCAAGTGGCTATTGTTTGAAGGTGCTGATGGTTCGGCGCACGCACGCAGTATTCCGCTCGATAAGGCGATGGATGACGCGCTTCTGGTATTTGCTGCAGGAGGAGAAATGTTGCGACCGGAGAACGGTTATCCACTGCGTGGCTTTATGCCTGGTTGGGAGGGCAATACTTCCGTCAAGTGGCTGCGTCGAATCAAAGTATCGGATCAGCCATGGCATCTTCGCAGTGAGACTGCGCGTTATACAGACCCCATGCCGGAAGGCAAGTGGCGGCAGTTTTCGATGGAGATGGAATGCAAGTCAGTCATAACCAATCCATCTGGTGGCATGCAGTTGCAAGGACCTGGTCTCTACGAAATTCAGGGTTTTGCCTGGTCCGGCCGTGGCAAAGTAAGCTCGGTGGACATCACGCTTGACGGCGGCAAGTCCTGGCGCACAGCTGATCTGGAGGGGCCAGTCATGGACAGGTGCCTGACCCGTTTTCGTTACCGGTGGAATTGGGATGGCGGGCCTGCGAAAATCGCCAGTCGTGCCTTAGACAGCACCGGCTACGTGCAACCAACCGTTGCTGAACTGGCGTCGGAACGTGCGATTGTCGGCTTCGTGCAGCACCACAACGGCATCTTTCCATGGGCCGTCAGTGCGAGCGGGGAGGTGACCAATGCAATTGCATAAGATCGCGATAGCAGGAGGGCTGGCCTTTGCTCTGTCGCTGGGTGGCGCATTAGCCAACAGCTCTAAACCGGCAGTAAGCTTTGGCACGCCGATCACTGAAGCGGATGTCGCCGCGTGGGATATCGATGTACAGACACCGACAGGTAAAGGCCTGCCGGCAGGATCCGGTACGGCTGCGCAGGGTAAGGAGCTGTTCGATGCGCAATGTGTCGCGTGTCACGGCGCGGACGCCGGTGGTGGCTCACAGTATGGTTCAATGGTGGGTGGCGTCGGTTCATTTGTAACTGAAAAACGTCGTCTAACACCGGGAAGCATGTATCCGTACGCACCGATTCTGTTCGATTATATAAAGCGGGCGATGCCAATGACGGCTCCTCAGTCATTATCAAATGATGAAGTCTATGCGTTAACTGCCTACATTTATGCGTTGAATGAGTTAGTTGCCGAAGATGCCGTGCTTGATGCTGCATCCCTGGCCGCTATTGAGATGCCGAATCGCGACGGGTTCATTGTTGATGATCGACCGGACGCGGCGGCCGTGCGGTGTATGGACGACTGCGAGTAGTAGAGAAGTCGCACTCAATGTAAGTCTGGAGACAGGCCGCCAATTTGGCGGCTTATTGGTAGTTGGGCAGGGGATGCTCGGAATCAAACAACAACGAACGGCGGTCCGTCAAATCTCTTATCTCAATCCTACACCTTAAACTTACGACAAAATTCTTTATAAAACGGCTCAAATCGACGTAAGCCTTCGGCAGACTTTAAAGGCGATTTAAAAACTGATGGTGTAGTGAACAGGCGCAGGTCGGACAGAGAGTTGGTGAACATTTTCAACCCCGCCTTGCGTATCATTGTCTCTGCTTCTTCATTGCTCTTTCGTAGATTTCGTCGGTTGATAAACCCGTAGGATTTAAAATCTTCCTTCATCTCCTCTTTGAAGGATTTACACTCTTCAATGATTTCCATAAACTCCTGTGTGGCAAGGGT
>CAKZVB010000213.1 GCA_937922015.1 uncultured Granulosicoccaceae bacterium | reverse complement strand
CCCACCAGGACTGAACTTCATGCGCTCGTTGACGCATTTCTATCCCGAGTTGATCGGCGGGCATGGGATTATGAAGCGGGGTCAGCATAAGCTGTGATACGAGCTCAATGTCAGGCAAAAGGAGTAAGCTTAAGTAGCATGGGTATGATGTTTCCATCCGGTTATTCTGTAACATGCAATACGTAATCTACGTATTAATACTGATAAAAATTACCTGTCTTTGCCGATACTACGCAGTTTCTACTTTGCATACACTTCGCCTTCCTTAATAAAAGACAGGAATCTGAAGTGAAGAAAATTCTCGCATCACTCGTTGCTTGTACAGGGCTGCTAGTTTCTGCCCAGTCGACGGCTGCCGACATCGAATTAAAACTTGCCCACACCTGGCCCAAAGGTTTTCCGATATTTGGTACTTCGGTAGATGACTATGCCACGATGGTCAGCGAAATGTCCGACGGACGAATTGAAATCCAGGTGGATAGTCGCAACAAGCACAAATCAGCATTTGGTATTTTTGATTTTGTGAAGAATGGCCAATACGACATCGGGCAATCAGCTTCTTACTACTACGGCGGCAAGGAGCCAGATGCGTTGTTTTTTACCACGATGCCCTTTGGCATGACAGCACTGGAACAATACGCGTGGTTTCATGAGGGTGGTGGTCTTGAACTGGCCAACAAGGTATTCGCGAAGCACAATATTGAAGTGATGACAGGTGGAAACACGACCATGCAGATGGGTGGCTGGTTCCGCAAAGAGATAAATTCTGTTGATGATCTAAAAGGCCTGAAGATGCGAATTCCAGGCTTCGGCGGGAAGGTTATGGCCGGCGTTGGCGCGGTACCGACGAATATTCCACCAGGTGAGTTGTATCAGGCATTGGAGCGCGGGACCATTGATGCACTGGAGTGGGTTGGTCCTTCTTTAGACCTGCGCATGGGCTTTCATAAAATCGCACCTTTCTACTACACAGGTTGGCACGAACCTTCAACGGAGCTCATGTATTTCTTCAACAAGAAGAAGATGGACTCTCTGCCACAATGGGCGAGATCTGTATTGCTGAATGCCGCCAAGCTGACCGGTTTTAACATGACTGTGCAATCGCAGCACGAAAGTGCAGAGAACTGGGCATCAATTAAGGCAGAGTACCCGAATGTGGTCGTTAAAAACTTTCCCGCCGAAGTCATCGAGGCACTTAGAGCGTCTAATGATGCACTGATCGAAAGCGAAAGAGCACGTAGCCCTTTGGCGGCAGAAATAGTTGACTCACAAGCCAGCTACCTCACTAAAGTTCGACGCTGGACAGAAATTGGCGATTGGTCCTACCTGGCCAACGTTGCCAAAACTCAGTAATACACGCTCTCGAATGTGTGTCATAGCGGGTACGCCGGTGAGGTGTCCCGCTATCAGTTCGTTATATAAACACTATTGATTAAACAGTTTTATTCCGCTATGCGTAAACGAATTATTGCAACGATTGACGTGCTGCTGAAGTGCTCGGGGGTAACAGCAACATTGTTACTCCTGATGCTTGTAGCAGTGGTCGGCTATAACGTCATAGCGCGTTATATGTTTAACAACTCTTCAATTGGTCTTGAGGAACTTGGTTGGCATTTTTATGCAGCTATTTTCCTGCTAGCCATTCCCTATGCAGTTCACACAGACTCGCACGTTCGAATCGATCTGATTTATGAGGGACGCAGCGATAAGTACAAACGACTCATCGGTATTTTCGGAACTATGATTTTTTTGCTGCCGTTTTCGGCCATTACTTGTTACTACGGATGGGTATTTACTGCACAGGCAATGTCATATGGTACGCCAGCAGAGACACTGCCTGAACTCTGGCAACAATTTGTTACCACAGGTATAGGCGAAAAAAGTCAGGACCCGGGTGGGCTTACAAATCGATTTATCATAAAAGGCGTAATTCCGCTTTCATCGTTTTTGCTGTTTCTGGCAGGAATTAGCAAACTTTTAAAATTAACCGAACCCGAAACAAATCAGTTCCAGTGAGCTTCCCGGACCGATTTTCCATCATATTCTCACACTTTAACAAGAACGCAGTCTAATGATTGGTTTATCTATATTTGCGCTTGCACTGGCACTTTTGCTACTCGGCTATCCGGTCGCGTTCACCTTTGCGAGTATCGGGATTTTGTTTGTCGTCATATTTGGCGATGCCTCACAACTTGCGCAGATACCGTATCGAATCTATTCAACTATGGGTGATAACGGCGAAGGAATCGTATTGATGGCTATTCCGCTGTTTATCTTTATGGGGTTAATACTCCAGCGCTCGAACCTGGCTGATCAATTGCTTCAGTCAATGGGTAAGCTGTTTGGAAGTCTGCGTGGCGGATTGGCAATCTCTACCATTCTGGTGGGTGCAGTGCTGGCTGCCTCGACCGGTGTTGTGGGGGCCAGTGTCGTTGCGATGGGATTGATCTCTTTGCCAGTGATGCTGCGGCACAACTACGATAAGAAGCTAGCTACCGGTTCCATTGCGGCAGCTGGAACGCTTGGGCAGATTATCCCGCCATCAATCGTTTTAATTATATTAGCAGATGTGCTCAATGTTCCTGTTGGTGACCTCTTCAGTGCGGCATTGCTGCCGGGGCTGGCTCTGATAGGTTGTTACATTGTCTTTATTGTTCTCTTCTGCAAAGTATATCCAGAACTGGCTCCACCCGTTGAGGTGGGGTTGGATGAGAGCCGGGGCAAAATAATATTTGATGCACTTGTAGCTATTATTCCCCCCCTCACCCTTGTTCTGGTTGTGTTGGGTTCTATCTTTTCCGGAGTAGCGACTCCTACCGAGTCATCTGCACTTGGATGTATAGGGGCTTTGATTTTGTCAGTTTTTTACGGGCGATTTTCTTTTAAAATGGTTTGGGAAAGCGCCAATGAAACAGTGAAGGTAACAGCAATGGTCTTTGCGGTTCTGTTGGGTGCATCGATATTTTCAATGGGGTTTTCATTTAGCGGCGGTGAGGCAGAAATCGAACACCTGCTGCTGTCTATACCGGGGGAAAAGTGGGGATTTCTCATTGCTATAATGACACTGGTATTGTTGCTCGGCTTTTTTCTCGACTATATTGAAATATCCTATATTGTCATACCGCTCGTCTATCCGGTTGCCGAAGCGCTGGGAATAAATATGGTTTGGTTTGCTATATTGATTGCAATGAATCTGCAGACCTCGTTTTTGACACCGCCCTTCGGTTTTGCTCTGTTTTATTTGAAAGGAGTGGTTGATTCGAGTGTTCGAACTGTTGATATATATCGAGGTGTTATACCGTTTATTCTGATTCAATTTCTGGTTTTGATGGTGGTACTATTTTTTCCTTCCTGGTTCGGGTTGCAAAGTGAGGCGGTGGCGCTATGGTAATCACTGTAACCGGATAGAGTAATCGAATCAGGCTCTTTAACAAAAGACCCCGTGACGTGGTTTAACGATGAATTTTAAACGCAAGTTGTTCCTGTTGACTGTGCTTCCGGTAATATTGGGAATGGCCGCAATCATCGTATGGGTCAAATTTCAGACGCAGGAGTTGTCTGCTCAGCAGGCACAGGAATTCAAGCAGGCCATCACCGAACACCGAAAAGAACAGTTGCGCGACTATGTCGAGATTGTTCAATCGGCAACGGCACGCCTTGAGAAAACCGGCAACACCAAACAGGAAAAAACACACCAGCTCCTCGATCTGCTTACAAATATTGAGTTTTCAGAGGATGGATACTTCTATGTTTATGATATGGATGGCAATGGCATTGTTCACCCCAGGCAGCCATACCGCGTTGGGAAAAACTGGATTGACCTGGAAGACAGTCAGGGGAAGGCAGTTATAAAAAGTCTACTCGACGAAGCGCAGAATGGCGGTGGATTCACCGAGTACTATTGGGAAAAGCCCTCTCTGGGTGTTGTTGCAAAGAAAATTGGCTATTCCGAGATTCTTGGTGACCGTGACTGGATGATAGGAACAGGGGCCTATTTCGATGACATAGACAGTCAGGTAACTGGCGTTCAAACCGCAATGCTGCCGCATATTGTCAAAACTTTTGTAACGGGCGCATTGATTGCAGTTGCTGCAGTTATGTTTGTATTTCTGGGCGGACTGGTGTTGCAACTCAACGAAAAAAAACTCGCAGACAGCAAGCTTCGCGAGCTAACGAGGCGAATTATAATTGCGCAAGACGAGGAGCGTCGCCGCTTTTCCCGCGAGTTGCACGACAGTATTAGCCAGTCATTGATAGGCGTGCGGTATCTGCTGGAAGATATTCAGGCAGAACATCAGACACACCCCGAAAATGCCGGTAAACGACTTACCAGTGGTATATCACACCTCGATCAAACACTGACCGAAGTGCGCCGTATCTCTCGCGATCTTCACCCCAGCTTGTTGGACGACATCGGCTTGATGGCAGCAGTGGAGGCACTGGTCGACGGATTCAGGCAGCGCACTACAATTAGAATCAGCTTTAACAATGTGAAGGTCCGGAACTTGTTACCTGCGGAGGCTCGAACTGCTCTGTACCGT
>CAKZVB010000212.1 GCA_937922015.1 uncultured Granulosicoccaceae bacterium | reverse complement strand
ATTTAGCCACGACGGTACCAACAGGTACTTTCCAGTGCGCCGGACCAATGTCCGGCGCACTCCAACATACGGAGCGTCGTGCTGTAGCTAGTCCACAGTTACTGTGAAACGTACGGTGGCCTGCTCGCCAGACACTAATGTACCACCCACCGAATTAGCCGGATCAGCGGCCGTTCCGATGTAGAAGGTCACATTGTCAGCCACGGTTTCACCCGCATCATCGGCTGCAGTGTCAGATACCGTTGCTAACGTACAGTTGCTGCTTAAGCAGTACTGCAAACTGCCGGCAAGGTAGGTTGTGAATGCAGGCACTGCATCGGAAACGGTTACCTTGTAGGCATCAGCAGTGCCCTGGTTTTCCGCAACCACCTGCCAGATCACACACTGACCCGGTTCGACCTGAACAGTTTGTGTATCAAGAAAGGCAGAGTCGGCAATATTGTCACATCCCAGATCAACAGCGACAGTCTTAGTCACTCGAACCTGACCGGCAACAACCTGTGATTGATCAAGCGCAGATACCGTTATACCCGCAGCGGTGTCAGTTGCAGATAGTGTAAAGGTATCTACTTGCCCTTCAGGCGCAGAACCCGGTGCAAAAACGGTGACATTCAACGGTACCGCAGCACCCGGCGGAATAGTCAATACCGGCACTGTTCCATTCATTGTCACGGCGATCGTCACTGGCGTGCCATTGGGTTGTTGCACACTGATATTACCGACAGACAGATTGCCAACTTCAGTATCCGGTGTACCATCGCCGTTGGTATCAATAAGTACCGCATTGGTAAATCCAGGCTGACTATTGGAAGCCGTGAGTTCAAGTACGGCGTCACCATTACCATTGTTTGCCAATGTATGTGGATACACTGAAGTACCACCGGCTTCAATTTGATCACTACCGGATGGGGACAGAGTCACGGCATAAACGACATTAACGTCAATCGCCTCCATGGTGACGTCAGTCGCGCCGGTTGAGGCAGACGTTACTTTGAAAAATAAACCATAGTCGCCATCGCCGTCAGCATTGGTATTGAGACTTTCTGCCACGCCATCGGCATCATTATCAAAAACATAGTCAAAAAGCGCCTGTGTTTTGTCAGAGGGCACTGTAACCACTGCAAATATTTCATAATCAACCGTATTGCCCGGTATAGTGGGCGTGCTGGTAATGGCATTACCGGTAGGTGCACCTGCACCATCTGACAGGAAGTACTCTACAGTCCAGCCAACAGGCAACGCACCAAGTGCTCCGGTCGCGTTATCATAACTACCACCGGTAGAAAGCTGATATGAGCTTGCACCATCACCGTCATTATCAATCCATAACGGAATAGTTATGGTGTCGCCAAGGTCTGCAATAATGGTATTAACCGCTACGTAGTCTGGTGTGCCCAGCGGATTTTCGTCCGATGCCAGTACACCACCACTGGAGTTATGAATATCGACAGTAGGCGTTATGATTGATTCCAGTCGATCAGTCAGTGTTGCGGTAGAGTCTGTGCTACCCGCAGAGGTAACTGTCAGGAATGCTTCATAGCCGGCCGAACCGCTGACTGATGCAGGCAGAGAAGCTTTCACTGTGATAGTTTCACTGGTGCCAGCCGGTACCAATCCGGCATCAACCCCGTACAGACCATTGGTATCAGTTAACTGTACCAGTCCGGTATCGTCCCAGAAGGTAAATACTGTGCCGGCCGGAAATGGCAGGGCGGTAGCATTAACGATCGATAATTCA
This sequence comes from uncultured Granulosicoccaceae bacterium, assembly GCA_937922015.1. GTDB lineage: Bacteria > Pseudomonadota > Gammaproteobacteria > Granulosicoccales > Granulosicoccaceae. The sequence continues at coordinate 7,639 of CAKZVB010000212.1, read as the reverse complement.
AGGATATCATCGGTGTTACCAGTGTTGCTTACAACACTCTTGAACAGGACTGTGGCCCCTGCTGCAACCTGATCGACTAACTGAACCTGGTTCAGACCATCATCATCTTTACCATCATTGATTTGATCACCAGTGGTGTTCTCAGCGGTATCTGCAATGGCTACACCGTAGATATTCGCGATAGTATTGTACACCAGGTTGGTCGCTACCGGCGCATCGGTAGTACCATCGCTATCGACATCAGGGAAGACAAAAGCAGTATTCGCGATTACCGTACCACCGGCAATTGTCGCCGGGTTATAAGAGACTTTATAGGTTACTGAAATAGCGGACCCACCCAGTATAGCGTCGGTTGCGGTCAAACCGGTCAGACCAGTGTCCAGCATATCGCCATCACCGTTGTAATCGACTCCGTCTGTTACTTCGCTGAGCGTTGTGACTACTGGCAGGATATCAGTGTTTGATACAAGCAAACCCGCCGCAGTAGCGCTACCGCCAACGTAAGTGGTACCTGCTGGAAACGCATCATTGATAATGACGTTCTGTGCCGGCGCATTACCGTTATTTCTAATGGTAAGCGTATAGGTAATTTCTGACGCACTGGCATTATGTGCTGCGTTTTTAGTCGCCACAATTACCGCATTACCGGTCACTGTGATCATGGATTCTACCGTACCATCCAGGCCATCAAGACCTTTTCCGCTGGAGGTATCGGTAACTGTCGCAGCAACTGCAGCACCCGTTCCCTCTTCCGCCTCGGCGGTCAACGTGATCCCGAGGGTATCACCGGCCTGAGCGGTTGATGGAACTTGCACCTCCACTACGATGCTTTTCAAATTGCCCGGTGCGGATGAATTCAAGCTGATAAAGCTTATCTCAGGCTCACCGGAACTCGCCTGACCATCACCGTTGGTATCGTCATAAATTTTAATAGAGTCTGCATCAATCAAATCACCACCGGTGATGCCATCAATCACACTCAAATGAAAGGTATCCGTGCCATTACCCGTGTTTTCCAGCACGAATGGCAAGTACACTGGTTGCGCTGGCGCACCGTCGACGTCCAGATCGTGACCTATACTCGCTGAATATACTTGCGCGACAGATACTACCGCTTCATTCGACTGAGCAGAGTAGACGTTTCCCGCGGCATCCTCATAGGTAACCGTTGCCAGGTTTTTAATTAGGGTGCCAGCAGCAGTGGCACCGTAGACACTGGTGGCACTTGCAGCGGCAAGTAGTGAAAACACGACTGGCAACAATCGCCAGGCGCACCTGCTTTTCGTATATTTCATATGATATATTTAACCTTTGTGTTCCTGTTAGTTCCGTACTCAACCCGAAATTCACGGCTTGACCAGATAGTCAAACGTTTGTATTTTTTATAAACCTGCCAGATCTTTGCCCGGCATCCCTGGCTGGAACTTCTTGTCGCTCTACTTCACTCGTACCCGATAACGATAAAACTGCTTTCCACCTTCACCTTCAATAGCGCTCTGAGCTGTCCACTGAAGATGTGTGTATTCATCCGAAGGGATCACTTTTTCTATAACTTCACCGTTAGCTTTTACTACTTCACGGGTGACTGGCTCTTGCTCGAATGTCAACCCCCCATCGATACTAACTTTTAGATTCGCTTCAACATCCGCGTTCGCAGTATCAGAAACATAAGTTGTACCCTCAGGCACAGGACCTACTACCGTTAAGCCGGCAATTTTCAAATTACTTTTATTTGTGTAGGTAAGTTGGTATTCAACAATCTGGTTAGGCTCAACATCCTCTGCCGCCTTTAACTGCTCTTTATCATTTTTCAGCTCTACAACGAACGCTTCCATCGTTCCTTGCACAGGAGCTTCTGCGTATCCTGAGGTCATACCAAACAACGGCATAGCGATAATCGCAGCAACGAGAAATCTCTTCATTTCAACTCTCTTTAAGGTTTTAAAAGCTCGGACAGGCCAGCTACGCATTGACAAGTGGTGCGCTCGATATGAGTACCAGTGCACATACCTGATCGCTGCAATCCGTATACCGCAGAGATAAATGAAGCCTGATGTCTTTCGGATATTGTGTAACCTCACTCAACTTGACTTCACACAGATCCAAATACCACGACCAGGTCATACACAGACACACCCGATCTCAAGCCGGACTTATAAAAAAACAAACACAGTTCACACCGAACTGGTACGCCAAAACACACCGGTGTGACACTGGTCTGGTACGCGAGAACACACCGCGGGTGACACCTCCCTGCAACAACGGTAAACTTGAGAAAAACAACGCGGTCAATCGTGAATAAAAAACCTTCCAGTAAAAACCCGAATGCACCGATTGTTGTCTGGCTACGACGCGATCTAAGACTCCTTGACAACCCCGCATTGAATTGGGCAGCGCGACAGAACAGACCCGTGCTGGTGATCTATATCTTTGAGACCACGGACGGTGATGACTGGAAAGCGGGCGCAGCATCCAACTGGTGGCTGCACTACTCACTACAATCATTGTCCAACAGTATTAAAAGTACGGGCGGCAGACTCCGACTTTTCAAAGGCACCGCGCTTAAGGTAATTAGCGGTGTGCTGGAGGTGTCGGGGGCCGACACGGTAGTGTGGAACAGACGGTATGAGCCTTCATCAATTCAGACCGACACATCGTTAAAACAGCAGTTGTCAGAAAATCAAATTACCGTCACATCGTTCCCCGGCAACTTTTGTCATGAACCATGGCAGGTACTCAGACAAGAGGCATATCCCTACCGGGTCTTTACTGCGTATTGGCGTGCCTCAATGAAGCATGACAGCATGTCTGTCACACCAGCCACTAAGACAATCAGGGGTTACCGGGGGAAACTGGCAGATGAAGTCACTCTCGCATCATTAAAGTTGCGCCCTACTCTGAAGTGGGCCAGCGCGTTTCACGATAATTGGACACCCGGCGAAGACGGCGCTGCGGATATGTTAAAAAGACTGGTCAAGGAAAAAATTTCAGGCTACCAAAGCAACCGCGATATTCCATCGCTGGAGGGCACATCCAGACTATCGCCACATCTTGCATTCGGGGAAATTTCACCCCGCCAGATAAATTCAGCCATTCGAAAGGCACTGGTTGGAAAGAAAATCTCTGAAGACGACGACACAGAAACTTTTCTGCGGGAAATTGGCTGGCGCGAGTTTGCCGGCCACCTGATCTATCACTTTCCTCACACTGTTCACGAACCGCTGGACCAGAGGTTTAACCATATCAAGTGGAACAAGGTGGTAAAAAAAGATCTGGCAAGGTGGCAGCGAGGCAACACCGGCATCCCCATTGTAGACGCCGGTATGCGTCAATTGTGGCAGACCGGCTGGATGCACAATCGGGTTCGGATGGTTGTGGGATCATTGCTTATCAAAAATATGGGTTATCATTGGCTGGAAGGAGCACGCTGGTTTTGGGATACTCTGGTAGATGCCGATCTGGCCAGCAATACCATGGGCTGGCAATGGGTTGCCGGCAGTGGCGCTGATGCCGCGCCGTATTTTAGAGTTTTCAACCCGGTCAGACAGGGTGAGCGTTTTGACCCGCAAGGTCACTATGTTCGACAATGGGTGCCGGAAATTGCAAATCTGGACAACAAATTTATTCATGCACCATGGACGGCAACACCACAGGATCTTACAGCTGCAGACATTGTGCTTGGCAAAACATACCCACATCCGATAGTCGACCTGAGTATAAGTCGCGTTGAAGCGCTAAGCCGTTTTGAAGCAATTAAAAAAGTAAAGAAATAGCCTGATAAAGGGAAGAGAATTTTAAAGTGCCAAGCGAATTGATAAATCAGTATCAGCCATCACCAGACGCATTGAGTGGAAAAACTATACTTATCACCGGTGCCGCCGGCGGGCTTGGCAGCAGCCTGGCACGCCGCGCATCACAATTGGGTTCCGACCTGGTGCTGCTGGACAACAACGAAAGGGGCTTGAACACAATTCACGATGAAATAGAGCTGATCACCGGCAAACAACCCGGACTGTATCCGCTTGATCTGTCCGGCGCCAACACCGATGACTACTATCAGCTGGCAGAGACTATTAAAGACGTGTTTGGACAGTTACACGGCCTTGTTCACTGTGCGGCAAATCTAGGGCAAATCACCCCGCTTGCAAGTATCGATGCAAAGTTGTGGCAAAAAACATTCACAGTAAATCTGCATGGCCCACTGCTACTCACGCAAGCCGTTATTCCGTTGATGAGAACAACCGGCAATGCGCGCATCATTTTCACCAGCGATGAAAAAAGAAAAGCATATTGGGGTGCATACGCAATCAGCAAGGCGGCAGTAGAGGCAACTGTTAGCACATTGGCAGATGAGCTGGACACAGATCGCGATACAGACAATAAACCTCTTATTACCTGTAACTCGATTGATCCGGGCAAAATGCGAACCTCGCTGAGAAGCTCGGCTTTTCCCGGTGAAGATCCCGATGAACTGCCAGAGCCCGCCAGCAAAATATCCGCTTATCTCTACTTGTTAAGCAATGAAGCCGGTGAAGTTAACGGCGAAACATTCTCTCTGGATTAATACTCGAGCCAAAAATCATTTCTCCACGGCAGCAGCTGAATCCTTGCTGGCATTAAAGGCGGCCATTAAGTAATCAACCATCGACCAGATGGTAAGCGCGGCCGCTATGTACAAGGCCACAATACCGATCTTATAAATCGGCAATCCAAACATGTCATTCTTATAAAGCAGCATCGCCAGCGCTGTAATCTGCATGGTAGTTTTAACTTTACCAAGATAGCTTACCGCCACTTTGGCACGCGACCCCAGATTCGCCATCCATTCTCTGAGGGCTGAAATAGTGATCTCGCGACCGATAATTATAACTGCAGGAACCGTCAGCCACCACGCTGTCGCATCTTCAACCAGGAGAATTAATACTGTGGCCACCATCAGTTTATCTGCCACCGGATCAAGAAAGGCACCGAAGTCAGATTCTATGTTCCACTTGCGTGCGAGGTATCCGTCAAACCAGTCGGTGATTGCTGCAATTAAAAAAACCGCACAGCACAATGGTCGACCCCATGAGTCAGACCAATAGAAGATCAATACAATAACCGGCAACAATAGAATTCTTGCCAGTGTCAGCATGTTTGGAATATTTAGATTCATTGGGCTAGAAGACTTGGCGCTATCCGTTTTGTTCATGAAAAAAATCGTATACAAGCTGTGCAAGCTGCACACTGATGCCGGGTACGCTGGCAATGTCTTCCACACCCGCGTTTTGTAACGCACGAATACCACCAAAATGCGTAAGTACTGCTTTTCTTCGTTTCGGGCCGAGACCCGGAATATCTTCCAGCACTGACTTTCGTCGCGCCTTACCACGAGAGGCACGATGCCCTGCAACTGCATACCGATGCGCCTCATCTCTTATTTGCTGAATCAGGTGGAGCGCCGGTGAATCATGTTTCATTTGAATTTCCGTTTCAGTCCGGCACAGCAACAGTGACTCTTCACCGGGGCGACGCTCGGGACCTTTGGCCACACCTACTACGCTGACCTCCTCTAGTTGCAGGTTTCGCATAACCTCTAAAGCGATACCTACCTGCCCTTTGCCACCGTCGATAAACAATACTTCGGGAATGCGCTGATTCTCTTTCAACAGACGAGTATACCTGCGAGTAAGTGCCTGACGCATGGCAGCATAGTCATCACCGGGTGTAATATCTTTTATCTGGAAACGACGGTACTCTGCTTTTATAGCCCCTTCGACGCCAAAAACCACACAAGACGCAATGGTTGCCTCGCCGCTGAGGTGGCTGATATCAAAACACTCCATTCGTTGCGGTAAGTCTTCAAGATCCAAAAGTTGACGCAGTTTATCCTGCCGCTCTGCCATTCCACTGCGCGATGCCAGCCTGGCATCGAGAGCAAGCTTTGCATTCTCAAGCGCGTTATCTATCCAGCGGCGCTGATCGCCACGGACATTAGTTGCAATTTCAACATTATATCCGGCGCGCATCGCAAGAGCTTGTTGAATGAGCTCTAAATCTTCAATTTTACAATGAGTAACAACTCGCCTGGGAACTTCATGCTGCAGATAGAATTGCTGTACAAAGCCGGTGACTATCTCTTCGATGGTTGAGCCATCCGGGGTAGCGGGAAAAAAAGCTTTATTACCCAGATTGACCCCGTTGCGAATAAAAAACACCTGGATACAGCAATGCCCGCCTTTTTGATAGCAGGCCACGGTATCAATATCGCCGCGGGAATTTTCAACATATTGCGATTGATTGACTGCTTTTAGATTTTTAATCTGATCTCGCAGCCTTGCTGCGCGTTCGAACTCCAGACCGGTTGACGCCACTTCCATTTCAGCAACCAGGCTTTCAACAACTTCATTGGTTCTGCCTTCAAGCACCTTTATGGTCATATCGACATCTGCCCGATAATCAACTTCTTCAATCAGACCAACACAAGGGGCGGTACAACGGTTTATTTGATACTGCAGGCACGGCCGTGACCGATTGTTGAAATAGGAGTCTTCACATTGCCTGACTTTAAATAATTTCTGGATATAGCGAAGCGTTTTTTTCACAGCACCCGCATGTGGATAGGGACCGATATATTTACCGGCCTGTTTTCTACCGCCGCGACGATACGATATTCTCGGGTAGGGTTCGGCTGTCGATATAAACAGAAACGGGTAACTTTTGTCATCGCGCAGTAAAATATTGTAGCGAGGGCGTTTCTCCTTAATCAGGTTATTTTCTAATAGCAGTGCTTCAATTTCATTATTTGTAACCGTGAGTTCAATATTTGCAATCTGCGCCACCATGACACGGGTTTTAACTGATCCGGGGTCTTTTTGAAAATAGCTTGAAACACGTTTTTTCAGATTGCCAGCCTTGCCAACATAAATAGTATCTCCAGCGTCATTCAACATCTGGTACACGCCAGGGCGATGGGTAATCGTTTTTAGGAATACTGCGGGATCGAAATCTGTCGCGGAGGCTTCCCGCACCTGCGAACCGGTTTGACCGGAACCGGAGTCAGATTTTTCGATCGGATCCGACGATGATTCGCCGGCGATATTGTTGTCAGGTGTTGCCATGTTGAACCAGATAAACCTGATCGTCGGGTGAAGAAACGTGAAAGCCGAATTTAACTCAAACCAAGAATACCAAATGCGATGGCAAGCTTAATCAGTTCTGCCGTATTTTCGACTTCCAGCTTTTCAAACGCGCGGCGCTTATAAGTACTGACAGTTTTAGCATTCAAAACCAGTAAATCTCCGGTGTCGCTGGTTTTGTACCCTTGCAGCAGCAATAGTACCACCTGCAATTCACGTTGCGATAATCGATCGAAGGGATTATCCCCATTTGAGTTCCAGGATTCTACGTCGAGGTGCCTGATCAGATCAGGGGATAAATAGAATTTCCCCTGTCTGGCCGCGTCAATGGCGCTTTTGATATCCTCTGTGGCTGAGGACTTTGTCATGTACCCGCATACTCCGGCCGGCACCAATGCGCGGGGAACCTTGTCAGGGTTGCGACCGGTCAGCATGATTATTTTAAGCGTTGAATCCAACTGCAAAAGGCGAAGCGCTGCCGTTACGCCATCGATGCCGGGCAGCATAATGTCCATAAAAAC
>CAKZVB010000211.1 GCA_937922015.1 uncultured Granulosicoccaceae bacterium | reverse complement strand
TCATACTTTTTAAAAGTATTTTTGACCATCCAGGAGGCTGCCCCGGATAGCGCCATGCCAGGTAACATGACCATCATCATGTACCCCATATCAAAACCCATCATTTACGGTCTCCTGTAATCCGCGTATTGCGGCAAACTGTTTAGAAACGAACGACAAACTCAAACTGCAATGCAAAAGAATCTGACCTCCAAGCACCAATATTGCGTCTGAAGCGCTCTACTTCAATGGCGCTTTACGGTTGTTGACAATCATATTGTCATACACAGACAACACACAGCCACTTTTTACAAACCAATGTGGCGTCACTATTCGACAAGAAGCTGTGCCACCTTTTGAAATCCCCGCGGCAGGCTGTGGCCTCGTTTGCCCCGATCGGATAGATATTCTTCCACATCTTTATATCGCAGAGTTGTGTGGCGCTTGCCGCTGACGATTTTCAGTGAGTTTTTCGGCCCCATGATTCTCACTGCCTGCAAACTGACTTGACTCTTTGCGCTGGCCGCTTTTGGAATAGCCAGAATCTTGTTGCCCTTGCCTTTGGCCAGCTCTGGCAATTCTGCGACTGGAAACACCAGCAGCTTACCGTCCGAGCCCAGCGCCACCAGCAGATCTGACTCCGGGTTGTGAACCCGCACCGGCGACAGCACTTTGGATCCGGCAGGCACACTTAACACCGCTTTGCCTGCTTTCTGGCGACTGGTCATATTGCCCAGCCTGCCAATAAAACCATAGCCACTGCTGGTGGCAAGGATGAATCGCGCTTCATCATCGCCCATCATCACACCCACAAAGGTAGCACCGTCCGGTGATTTCACACTACCGGACAGTGGCTCGCCAAGACTTCGGGCCGACGGCAGTCCGTGGGCGCTGACAGCGTATACACGACCGGTAGAGTCCAGAAACATAGCTGACTGATTACTCCGCCCGCGCGCCGAATCCTGAAAGGCATCACCGGATTTGTAGTTCAGTGACTGAGGATCAACTTCATGGCCCTTAGCTGCACGCACCCAGCCTTTCTCAGACAGCACAACAGTGACAGGCTCGTTGGGAATCAGGTCACTGGCATTCATCGCCTGTGCTGCATCACGCGCGACAATCGGTGACCGTCGATCATCACCATAAGTCTCTGCGTCTTCCAGAAGTTCTTTTTTCACCAGTGTTTTCATACGACGCTCCGAGCCGAGAGTCTGCTTGAGTGAAGCGCGCTCTGCTTCCAGCTCTTCCTGCTCACCGCGAATTTTCATTTCTTCAAGACGCGCAAGATGTCGCAGCTTGAGTTCCAATATCGCTTCTGCCTGTTCGTCAGACAGTTTAAAACGCTTGATCAGAACCGGCTTGGGCTTGTCGTTCTGACGAATAATAGCGATCACTTCATCGATGTTGAGATAGGCAATCAATAAACCGTCGAGCAAATGCAGCCGTTTTTCGACTTTTTCCAGGCGCCACTGTAAGCGCCTGCGGACGGTTTCAAGTCTGAACTGAACCCATTCCTTGAGCATAGTAGGCAGGTTTTTGACTGCCGGCCGGCCGTTGACACCTATCACGTTAAGGTTGACCCGATAGGTTCGCTCGAGGTCAGTTGTGGCAAACAAATGCCCCATCAGTGATTCGATGTCCACCCGGTTACTGCGTGGCACGATAACAAAACGCACCGGTTGCTCATGATCAGATTCATCGCGCAGATCTTCAACCATCGGCAGCTTTTTTGCCGTCATCTGTTGAGCAATTTGCTCCATCACTCGCGCACCGGATACCTGGTGCGGCAGGGCATGAATCACGATGGCACCGTCTTCTTTCTTATACACCGCTCGCATTCGAACGCTGCCATTGCCAGTAGTGTAGATTTTATCCAGATCTTCCTTCGGGCTGATGATCTCGGCTTCAGTGGGGTAATCGGGGCCGGCGATGTGCTGCATCAGGTCTTCTACGGTTGCCTTGGGTTTGTCCAGCATGTGGATACAGGCGTTAACCAATTCACGAAGGTTGTGCGGCGGTATATCAGTAGCCATGCCCACCGCAATACCGGTGGTGCCATTCAGTAATACATGCGGAAGTCTTGCCGGCAGTACGGTTGGTTCGTGCAGAGTGCCGTCGAAATTAAGTTCCCAGTCGACGGTGCCCTGTCCCAGCTCCTGCAACAGCATCCTGGAAATAGGCGCAAGCCTGGCTTCGGTATAACGCATGGCAGCGAAGGACTTGGGGTCATCAGGTGCCCCCCAGTTACCCTGCCCGTCTACCAGCGGGTAACGATAAGAGAAAGGCTGCGCCATCAATACCATTGCTTCATAACAAGCTGAATCACCGTGCGGGTGATACTTACCGAGGACATCGCCCACGGTGCGCGCAGATTTCTTATGCTTCGAGGTGGCCGACAATCCCAGTTCAGACATCGCATAGATAATGCGACGCTGCACCGGTTTTAGCCCATCTCCGATATGCGGCAATGCCCGATCAAGAATCACGTACATCGAGTAATCGAGGTAGGCCTTCTCGGTAAATTCGCTCAGTGGCTGTTCTTCATTGTTATTAAACAGCGGTAAATCGTCTGACATTCAGGTTCCGTGTGTCTTGCCCGTAGGCGGTATCGCCGGTTATCCGACCGATACTGTGGTGGCGCGTAGCGGAAATGAAACAGCATCTCAAACGCGCATGGCGCTGTGCTGCACTGTTAACTCCCCATTCTACCTCGCTGCTGTAGTTACCGAAAGCCCTCACTTAGAAAGCTAATCACAGGGGTTAGAAGTCTGCACGGTAGAAATCAGCGTAGCGAGAACGTGCCATGGCGAGGGTGTTTTAACGATCATCTGAGGCGCGTTGTTGTTCATACGTAACCAGAATGATCGATGATGACCGTCGCCTCGAGCGCACCCGCCAGGGTGCGTTCATATTAGCTGACGTTGTGCCGTGCAGCTTTCTAAGCCAATAGTCAAAAAAACCTGCAATTTTTTATTACTCGCAGGCTATTGAAAAACAACCTGATTTATCCCCGCTCAGACAAATTCAGACAATCCTTTACGTTTAAAAACGTCAAGAAAAAGACACACGCGCCGTTACCTTGTTTCGCGACTTCGGGGTCACCTGCAGCGCACTGATTATTTTCATAAAAACTAGAAATAAAACGGGGATAATATATGAACGGTCGAAAGAATCGTACGCCCGGCTCGATTGGTGGTGAGAACCTTACGAGATTGGCGGTTTCGGCCGCGCTATTAACACTCGCAGCTTGCGGCGGTGGTGGCGGATCCGATACTGACAGTCTGGGTCTATCAAACCTGCAAGGCGTACCAGAAGTAGCAGCGGCAAAGTCTGGAGATTCAACTGGCGTGGACGCGCAAGCCGATGTGGCAGCAGCCACAGCGGGAACTCAAATAGTCGTCTCTATATTACAGAACGACAGCTTCGCAGCGGACGCACAAATGCAGCTTATCGGTCAACCGGAAAACGGTACTGCTGTCCTACTAGCCAATGGCAATGTCGAGTACACAGCAAACGCTGATTTCGAAGGAACCGATATCGTTGAATACGTGTTAGTTGATGCCGACGGCAATGAATCAACTGGCAAGTTATATATCGCTGTAGTTTGCGAGACATGTTCAATAGGCACAGGTAATACAGATTCTTCAGGTATGGCTTATTGCCAGGGCAGCAACCCTGATCCTGACGGCGACGGCTATGGCTGGGAAGATAACGCCAGTTGTGCGGTGCCACAGATAGGTGCCGCTCTGGATGCTCTGGCAGCCAGGTCTGATTCGATAGACATCGCTGCAGGTGATGTAAAAACAGTAACTCCGCTGCGCAACGACTCAATTGCAGACCGGGCTAACGTAGAGTTTTCGATTGACGTAGAACCGACCAGCGGAAACATCCTCGCTGCAGAAGCAGGGGTGATTGTTTATGAAGCGCCAAAGGATTTCAAAGGTGTTGATTCAATGGTCTACAGCATCACAGATAAAGACGGTGCGACCTCGGTGGCAAACATTGACTTCAATGTGACTTGTGCAAGCTGCTCAGACTACAAAGGTCTGCGACTGACCTGGCCCGCTAATCCCGACGACGAAGACGTGGACGGTTATCGTGTAATGTTTGGTTCAGATGAAAACCCACTGACATCAACAGTAGTTTCAGACATTCTGGTAGCAAATCTGAACGGTGAAGCACCGCACGTGGTTTTCGATCTGGATGCGGATTTAAATGTCGTCGGTGGTGAGGGTGGATGCTTCATGATCCAGGCCTACCGCGGTGCTGAGGAATCTGAAATTTCAGAAGCGGCATGCTTTACCCGCAGCTAATCCGGGGAAACGGCTATTCCCGCAACAGGCGGGAATAGACGTAAAAAATAAAAATTCAACAGAATAATAAAAAGTAAGTCCATACAACAAACGGCATGAGCACCGGCCAGGATGCGAAACTGCCAATTATAAGCTGTCAGTTAGAAAGCGACAGTTATTCTCCGCCAAGCGCTGTTACAGCGCCTTTCGACGGGGTGATCTCGATCACCCCGTATTTTTTTAAACAACACTCCTCTTTTATGCATCCGCATACTGCATTTATGCCCTACAATTGTGTCCAGCTTTCCAGTGCCGGTAAATGACGGGATCAAGTGTCTACTGAAATAAACCAGAATTTTCAAGTGCCGGTTGTCTGCACTGATCTCCAATCAGCTACTGGTCAGCATCAGTACGAATTTGTGCTCGAACAAACGAGCCTGCACCATCGCAAAACTGCAATGGTCTATTTGCCTGCTGGTGAACATTTACCAGCCCCTGCCAACGGACTTGAGATTTTGGTGCTGCAGGGCAGTTGTAAGCACAATAATAATGCTTACAATGAATACCACTACCTGAGAATACCCGGCACATCGCCGATTACCGGGGGACCACAGGGTTGCAGGCTGTTTGTTAAGTACAATCAATTTATGGCCGGTGATACCGGTGAAAGAATCATTGATACATCCGAAAAATCAAAGTGGCTGCCCGGCCCTGTTGATGGCATCAGAATCAGACCGCTCCATGTATTCAATACCGAAAGCATCATGCTGCTACACTGGCAACGCGCCGAAGAGTTCCGCCCCAACCTTGACCCGCAAGGTGAAGAGCTGCTGGTCATAAAGGGTCTTCTGCAAAACAAGGATCAGCTTTTTCAACCCTATAGCTGGCTGAGAAACCCCGTCGAAGACTGGCGTTCATGGCATGGCAGCACAGACACGCTGGTCTACTATAAAAGCGGGCATTTTCCGGAATCAAAAGAGCTGAGTTAAGAATCTACGACAACTTTCCGCCATTGCTTCAAACAGATCTACGCTTTAAAACAGAGCAGACAACAAGTCAGAAGCAAGCACCACGTTATCGTGTAAAATGACCGGGTGAACACGGACTACCACCATCTAAAAAAGCAAATAGCCATCTGGTCAAAAGAACTTGGCTTCGCCAACACCGGCTTTACCAATACACAACTGGGAAAACACGAAGCTCGCTTCATCAACTGGCTGGATCAGGACTTCCACGGCGAGATGTCCTACCTGCAAAGACACGCCGACCTTCGCCTGAACCCGGCACAACTCCACGCCGGAACCATCAGCGTTATATCAGTACGCATGAACTATCTGCCTGAAAAAACCGCTGAACCCTGGTCGGTTATCGAAAACCCGGGCAGCGGCTACATATCCCGCTATGCGTTAGGCCGCGACTATCACAAACTCATGCGCAAGCGACTGCAGAAACTGGCTGGCAAAATACAATCTGCCATCGGTGATTTCGGCTACCGGGCATTTGTTGACAGCGCACCAGTACTGGAAAAAGCAGTGGCCGAAAAAGCCGGACTGGGATGGATTGGCAAGCACAGCAATCTACTTTGCCGGGAAGCAGGCTCATGGTTTTTTTTGGGCGAGTTGTACACTGACCTGCCACTTACCGAAGACGATCCCACCGCAACGGAACAAAGCAACCACTGCGGAAACTGTACCGCCTGCATTGATATTTGTCCGACCCGGGCCATTGTGGAACCGTACGTTGTCGATGCACGAAGATGCATTTCCTATCTGACCATAGAGCTGCGCGGCAGCATACCCATCGAACTCAGGCCTCTGATAGGTAACCGGATATATGGTTGCGACGATTGTCAGCTGGTTTGCCCGTGGAACAAGTTTCTACAGCACACCGTGGAAGCTGACTTTGCGGCTCGCGATAACCTGGATAATCCAGCGCTGGTCTCGCTTTTTAACTGGTCTGAAGACGAATTTCTGCAACGTACCGAAGGCTCTGCAATAAGACGCATCGGGCATCAATGCTGGCTGCGTAACATCGCTGTAGCCATGGGTAATGCACCACCTGACAACGACATAATTGCTGCACTGAAAAATCGCACAGATGATCCTTCAGAACTGGTTCGGGAACACGTAAGCTGGGCACTGGATCAACAAACTAGAACTATAAAATAAGTCTTTATTTTACGTGGTGCCGTGATACGGTTGCTGCGACACAAACCGGGTATCG
>CAKZVB010000210.1 GCA_937922015.1 uncultured Granulosicoccaceae bacterium | reverse complement strand
TTCGCGGCAGAATCTCTGCTACCGCGAACGCGCCCTGACGGTCGCCCGGGCAATGGTAATTATCGATCATTTTCGGGGCAATTGAATAACTATGCGCCTCAATTGATCGTAAAAACGCCCTCGCCATGGCACGGTCTCGATACGCAGACACCCAGTGTACCTGAAACCATCGGGTTCATACGCAGCGGACCCGGCATTAGAGTATTCAATAGCCCCGGGTCACACGGCAACGGACATCCATCCAAAGACAGCGAACTATTGAGACGGACTCTAAAGTGCGTTTTAATGATCCAATTACTTTACACTGCACGCTACACTCAGGCTCAACAATTCACTACACCCGCCGGCGTACACCATACGATGTCTACACCCGGTGAGAATGGAGCAACAAACCCTGACCAACCAAAACCAGAACCCACGCCGCTGTGCCCATAGATCTGAACAATATGAACCCTGAAACGACAAACATCGATAGTGACAATGCTGCCAAAGGCACCATCAACAACATGCAGTTTACGGTAATTCTTGTGCGACCGATTTATCCTCGTAACATCGGCATGGTTGCGCGGGCGATGAACAATTTCGGTCACAACAAACTAATTATAATCGCCCCCCAGTGCGAACTTGACGTAGACGCCCGTCAGGGAGCAGCACAGGGCCAGGAACCATTACGAAATGCCGTTATCTATCACGACTGGGAAGAATACGCACGCAATGAACCAGATGGCACACGCATAGCGTTCAGCCGACGCTCCGGCAGGCGCCGACCGTCAGAACCCTTTGCAGAAATTCTAAAATGGCCGGCACTGACAGACGGCAGACCCGTATCCCTGATGTTTGGCGCAGAAGATCACGGCATGTCCCGTGAAGACCTGATGTGGGCACACCGCACTGCCACCCTGGACATACCCGGTCCGCTGAAAAGCCTGAACCTGTCGCACGCAGTGCTACTGGCATTGTCACAACTGCCCAGAGACATACCCGCCCCGGACACCATCGTAGAAATCCAGACTCCCGACAAAATCATCAGGCAATGGCTGGAAACACTGGAGTTTGATCTGTCGACCAAGAACTGGAATGCCTTCTTTGCACTAAGGCAAATGATAATGAAAGCCAGTCCTAATGAACGTGAAATGGAGCTGTTTACCGCCGTACTGGAACAAACCATTCGAGCTATCGACCCAAACTACAGCCGCAAGAACTTTGAAAAAAATAACGAGCAATCGGAGGAAAATTAAACTTCAGATACAGGTCGATCAGTGCCTGATATTTTAAACACACTGATTACTCATCAACTGAATGATTAAAGCGACCGTTCTGAAGAAAGTAAACCACCTGCTCAATCACCCCTGAGGCGCGCATAATAAACGTATGCGTATGAGGCATGACTATAAAATCATCCATACCATCGACTTTCGTGCTCTCAACCGACACTTTTCCATCATCCGGGTTTGGTAAATACTGGGAAAGTATCGGGTTAACGGTATCTTTACCTGCAATTACACCCAACGCAAAATCAACCGCACCAAGCTGCGATGGAATACTGTTTTCATCGGTGCCTAACTGCATTCCCGCCGGGCCGTTAAAGGTCAGGTAACCGGGGATATTCTTTAAATTATCAACCACCTCACTGCCCTGGTTCGGTGGTGCAATCATCACCACCCTGCCCAGCCGGCTAAATGCATTGTGCTCGAAGTAGTAGCGAACCAGAATCCCGCCCAGCGAGTGAGTGACAAAGTGCACTTGATCGCTTTCGCCACACTGATCAATGCCCATTTCCTTTACCGCCAGTGGTGCCAGCGCTTCGACTGTTTTTTTACGTGAAGGATAATCGACATTCACCACCCGATAACCGGCAGACTCAAGTGGTGCAAGCAAAGGCTTCATCGCACCAGAGGTTCGAGCCAGACCGTGCATGAGTACAACGCACTCTTCATTGGCCTGAGCATTGGCCTGAGCGACGTTTGCTAAAGAAACGCTTACCAGAAAAGCGCCTACCAGCGAAACGCTGGAGATCACTGTGCTCAACAAAGCGGCACAGCAACGCATATATTTTTTCATTGAATTTTCTCAGGCCAACTCTGGAATAAAATTCTTAGCACTAAAAGTTCAACCGACCAGTTAAACCGCTGTGGAAAGCGCGTGTATTGCAGGGTATAAAGCCTGATAGCGCCCGTAGGCATCGCTGTACGCTTCCACCAGTGACTGGTCAGGCTCTATTGTCCGTGCCACGGGTGCGGCGGTGCATACGGCATCCGGATCAGCATTTTCAGCTGCTATTAACCCCAGTCGCGCCGCACCGAACGCCGCGCCGAACTCGCCATCCTGCAGCACATCAACCGGCCGGTTAATTATCGTGGCAAGGCTTTGCAACCAGTAGATTGATTGCGAACCACCACCTACAGCCGTCACACGCTCGACATCAGAGCCCGCCGCCTGAAGTACTTTTAAATTATCAAGAAATGCAAAGCTCACACCATCCAGCACTGCCTGTGTCATGTGTTCGCGACTTGTCGATGTGGTCAGACCTGTAAAGACTCCACGAATATGTGCATCATTGTGCGGCGTGCGTTCACCTGAGAGATACGGTAAAAATATCTGACTGACAGGTTCCTTAATAGTATCACCCAGTTTTGCCGTTAGCGTCGCTGCACTCTCTTCTACCACGCCCGCAAACCAGTTAAGTGAATCTGTTGCCGACAGAATCACACCCATCTGGTGCCAGCGATCCGGCAGCGCATGGCAGAACGCATGCACTGCACTCGCCGCGTTAGGTTTAAAGCTCTCGTTACTGACAAACAACACACCAGAGGTGCCCAGCGATGCAAATGCACGACCAGGCTCAACCGTGCCCAGCCCACAAGCCGATGCCGCGTTATCCCCCGCACCGCCGGCCACCACAACACTGCTGCTCATACCCCAACGACTGGCAAGCTCTGAACGAAGTTGACCACTAACCCGGGTACCTTCGACTAGACGGGGCATTTGATCAATTGACATACCGCTCGCAGCCAGCAGAGTTTCAGACCATTCACGCCTGCCCACATCAAGCCACGAGGTACCGGATGCATCTGACATTTCCGAGACTCGTTCACCGGTAAGCCACAACCTTAAATAATCTTTGGGCAACAACACAGTAGCAACCTTGTCAAACAAACCCGGTTCGTTGTGCTTACACCAGACAAGCTTGGGAGCAGTAAACCCGGGAAATACGATATTGCCACTAATGGTCTGAAAGTCCGGGTTGGTATTAAGCGCATTTGCCTCTTGATGACTGCGAACATCGTTCCATAAGATACAGGGACGAAGTACCTGATCGTTTTCATCCAGCAGCGTGGCTCCATGCATCTGCCCTGATAAACCAATGCCTCTGACAGCTGCCATTTCTTTTGAGTGAGACCGCACCAAAGCGCTCGCTGCCTCATCAGTGGCTCTCACCCAGTCGGCCGGTGCTTGTTCACTCCAGCCATATTCCGGATTAGACACATCAATCGCTACAGCTGCATGGGCAACTATAGACTGTGCGTCATCAATAAGAAGCAACTTGACACCGGAGGTGCCCAGATCAATTCCAAGATACATGGATATCCCGCGCAATTAATTAAACAGGAGCCACAACTACTGGCCTAGGAGCCTGCGCGGCAGAACCTGCTACTGCGAACGCGCCCTGACGGTGCATTTTTATCGATCATTTTCGTTACGTATGAACAACTATGCGCCTCAAATGATCGTACCATCATTTACTAAGACAAGGGCCCTCGCCATGGCACGTTCTCGCTACGCAGACTTCTTCCGCGCAGACTCCTAGCTGATAAATATCATGGATATTTGCCATGCCTGCTGCGATGGCGGGAAATTTAACGTATCGTTGATACCACTGGCCGTCGGTCGCGGCACCTGCAATAATCTGTCGCACATCGCTGGTCGGGAACAGGTCATGTACCAGCCGGAAAACTCTTCCTTTGCGCATTGGCGGGATATTCTCGCCCTCAATATCCAATATGTACCATGTGTTGTGCTACAAGCAATAAACAGTTTTCAAAAAGACCTGCTCTAACAGTCGCGCCCTCCTCTCGTCTTTTTAGGATCATTCAGTACACCCACCACAGCACAAGCTGCAAACAGTCCGTTGTGTAATTCCGGTTCGATGAGACCTGGTAGACAGAAAAACGGCAAGCGTGTTTTTGTCATCTTTACGGGTGATAGTTTATGTTGCATCGATTGAGTAGGATATGTTCGGGGCGTAACCTACAACTGGTAACAACAGTAACTGCATAGTTAAGCTCGATGTGCAAGGTTATGCCTGTTTTCGAATTTTGTAAGTGTAGAAAAGCACCCGATAGGATCAAACCATAGGTCAATTGGTATCCAGTTAATCCGAAAGTTAAGTAGATGTGAAAATGATTAATCTTAAAAGCTGTCTCAGCAAATATTCTCTCTTTACAGGGTGCGCATTGATATTGGGCGCTTGTGGAGGGGGTGGCTCAAGTTCATCTGATTCGGGAAATTTTTCAGGTAGTACCGACACTTCGGCAATTGAAGGTTTATGGGATGTCACTGATGGTGATGACATTCAGTATATTCAATATACCGCTGATGGTACTTACTACAACTGGGACTATGAGGGAGACCCCAATGGTAGTGGTGAAAACTGCTATGATCGATCCCCCGGATTTCCGATTTTGAATCTGGGCGGCAATCGTTATGACGGCTTAGGTGAGATTGCGACGATCGTTGTGAACGGTGATTCGATGACAGTCACAGACAGTTTCGGTACTGATACCTTTCCGAGACTTACAGGTGTCGCAATCGCCGACCTGAATGAGTGTTGATTTGGTACTTAATCTGTGGCTAAGCAATGTCTACACAATGGCCAGATAAGGAATTTAAAGCGCGCACATACCGTGTTATGTGGCGTTTAAAATTGAGCATCCGTGTTAGTTAGGCCCCTGAGTACAGAATGATACAAATGAGTGTTTGTTCTGCGATTAAAAAAATGGATGCCGGTTAAATCCCATTCGGGGCCATGTTTATCATGACCTGAAGTCTCGGGATGGGTGTCTTGGTAATTTTTGGTGTTCACGTTCGCCGGAATACACAGCGTTTCAACTTTGTGTATATACAACGGGTGCATATCCGTTATTTTCAAGTAACTCCCGGTAACTGTTCTGCGCACCGTACTCAACCTCAATTCCATTATCTTTAGCGGCTAATTTAAATTTTCTGAGATGACAGGTATTGTCAAGTGGCACTGAAGCAAAGTCAGAACGGTGCAAACCCGTCAGCTTGAGCAGACGGCACGCTCCAGCGTTGTTTTGCATCGATACTCTGGTACTCGATGCCGGGCCTTGCTACTTGTCCGGAATCTCCATACAGCCATAAGACCAGGTTAGATCGCTCTCCGCGGGTGATCGGCATTGATTCGTGCGGGACGCTACCGTGATGGATTAACGCCGTGCCGGGTGCAAAAGTCAGCTCACTTACTTTTCGGGTTTCCTGATCAAAAAAACGTACACCTGACCCTGAAAAGTCTTCTCCGGGAAGATTCAGATTTACGTTCAGCGTCACGGACGATGCATCCGTGTGTGCTCGTAGCGATGTATCGGTATCGGGTTTCCATTGGATTGAGAAACCAAAAGTTTGAGTGTCATATCCAGCTATATCAGGGAACAATAATCGCCCTATTGGTCTCATGTAGCTATCCATCAGATCTTGATAGAATGCCTGAAAGCCCGGTGCGGCCAGATAGCCTTCCGATCGTCTGTCAAGCATGGCACCACCGCGATTGAGCGATATACCATAAGGTGGGCGAAGTGGAATGTCAGCACTGGAAACACGATTCAGATAATCCCGCAAAGTTGCCAGACGCTCCGGGTTGAAAAACCGCGCTTCATACACGCCCGGGAACACTTCCTTCCAAAGCGCTCTGACTTCAGATTCTTTATCTGGATCTTTCCATGCAAGCTCTACGGCGTGTCGCAGGTTTGCATCATATAAGTTGCTATCGAGTTGGCCTGTAGCATTGCTTTCTCCGGCTTCCCACTGCTTCCACGCAGTTTCAAACAAGTCCCGGTTCTGTGACCAAAACTCGTGTACTGAAGGGTGGCGTTGAAGCATCGCCTCTCGTGCAGGCCGCTCGATACTGCGTGCAGCAGACAGTGCATTGTTTGTCATGATGTTGTGTCCATCGTTGTATAGCTCAGTGCTTTTTTGAATTTTCCTGTAGGGCGGCTTGGCTGTATCCGTGGAGCGGACTTTCCAAACAACCCGTTAGCTGACTGACTCAGCCCAATTCGGCCACGACAGCCTCAATGCCCTGCATCACTTCGGTGCGGTGATTGATATCCATTGCAGCAGCATGGGGTGAAGAAAAAATGCCCTGATCATTGTCAAAATACTTTCCAGATGCACTCGCAAACGTCTCACCAATCGCCGCTTCACACAGAATATCCGCGCCGATCTGCATATCCTTTCCCTCTATGCCAAAGCCATCTTTGACCATTTTGGATGCCAGCAAAGAGCCCGGGTTGACCGCAACCACAACGGGGCCATCGACCAGCTCTTTAGCCAATTCCTGCGACCAGATGGTTATCGCCAGCTTGCTTTGGGCATAGGCCGTCATCTCGTCGACCTGCTTGCGTCCTCTCAATACGTCAAGATCAATCGGCGCTTGCGCGGCTGACGAAAGATTTACGATTCGGGAATTTGACGTAAGTATAGGCAGCAAGGCTCGCGTCAGTACGTATGGCGCGAAGGTATTCACCATGAACCGAACATCTAATCCATCGGCCGTTTGCGGTTGACTGACCTTTAAGACACCTGCGTTGTTGATGATGGCATCAAGGTGAGTATGTTGTTGACGAACGGCCGCTGCCAGTGTGTGTACCTGATCCATGGAGGACAAATCTGCGGCATAAATTCCGGCGTTGCTACCAACCTCCTTTGCGGCCCTGTCGAGCTTTTCCTTGCTACGACCGTGCAGCAAAACGGCGTGCCCCATCGAAGTCAGTGTCCTGGCTGTCAACAACCCGATACCATCGGTTGAACCTGTAATCAAAATCGTTTTAGACATGTTCGTCTCTATTAGTGGCTAAGTGAATAAATAAGTGTTTTTTTCCGGCCCCTGATTAATTGCCCGGGTTATTAACCTCATCGCGATATCGAACCAGGGTGCGACTTTCTATACTCTTGCGTACAGAGTGTTTTACCGGTTGCTCCAACATATCCAGCGCACTATGAGCGATGGATGGCAGACCCCGGTTATCAAAAATGTTGAAAAAGGCAACTTCATCCGGTGTCATCCTCGATCGATAAACCCACTGGTGTGCAGGATTGGCAGCCAGCCCTAGAATTTGTCCTTGTCGGTCGGGATAGATCAGATCAAGCAGAATCCAGTCATGCTCTGCCACACTGTCAGGCAGAATAAAACCCAGTGGGGAGGAACTGATTTCCGCCTCGACTGGTCGCCAGACGTTGATAAAAGCGTAATGACCACTGGCCCATTCTGCAGCCCTGGCCTCCCCCAGCAGATCAATCAAGCGCTGTTGTGCACCACTTCTGCTGTAGTCGCTGTGTACATTTCGGGCGGGTTTTCGATCCGACGCCTCATCATCGATTCGCACGGTATGGTCGAAAACAATCACCTCGTCGATATTGAGTCTGGCTCTCAAAAAGCCTTTGATGTCAGCATCGTAGATCGGCTGCCATGCAAGTTTATCGTTGAGCACATCAACGTCAGTGTGGAATGCGGCAAACTCCAGTGATGCCTGCTTGAAGGATGTGTTGCTATCGGCAGGACGCACATCACGCACATTTACCCTGGTGGCCGCCAGCTCCGGTGAAACGAGGTTGCCCACAACTCCACCAGCATCGAGCTCGAACGCCTGGCGTTCCGGTTTGTGGACGTGGTAATTCACTGTTGCTATTGCTGTTGCTGTCATCGTGATCTCTGTTCAAGCCGAACGGTTAAAGGCCTTGCTGACTTCCGGGAAACTATATTGTTTTCGTTTAGCGAATCAAACAGGGCATTTACGATTTCAGTATTCGTTATTTCTATATAATAGAGACATGACTACTAATGAAATCCGGCTTTTCGTCATAGCCGCGGAATTGCTAAACATCAGCGCAGCCGGTCGGCAATTGGGTCTGGCACCCGCCGTGGCCAGTGCGCGCCTGGCCAAACTGGAAAAACGGCTCGGTGCGGACTTATTCCATCGCACCACCCGGCAAGTGTCCCTGTCGCTGGAGGGCAAAGAGTTTCTTCCCTACGCAAGGGAAATACTGGCTCAGGAAGAGGCCGCTCTGGCCGCACTCGGGCATGGCAGTAGCGAGGTAAAAGGCACACTGAGATTCGCAGCGTCAAGCAGCTTTGTGCAACTTTATATCACACCCATACTGCCGACATTCCTCGAGCGATACCCCGGTATTAATCTCGAACTGAAACTGTCCGATACCAGGTTCGATATCATCGATGGCGGGTTTGATCTGGCGCTACGAAACTATGCTGCGAAAGACAGTTCGCTTATCGGAAGGAAAATAGCGGACGACACACGCATACTCTGCGCGTCACCGGACTACCTCAACACTCATGGTATACCTCGTGAACCCCGCGATCTCAGCTCTCATCAACTTATCGCTTTCACCAGCGCTAGCCCCAGATTGTTGACATCCGAAACTGGTGCGGACCCATGCACGTTCCCGCCACCCGACATCAGCCCGCGTGTTATTTGCGACGATGGGACAAGCACACGTCTCGCAGCAAAAAGCGGCGTCGGTATTTGCATGAGTTCTATATGGAATATTCACAAAGAACTGACCGAAGGATCACTGGTGCGGGTGCTACCGGACTATAAAGTGAAAGATGGCTCTGCCATTTGGCTCGCGTACCCGAAATCCAATGTGCTTACAGCGAAGGTGCGCGTGTTTATCGATTTTCTGATGGAACAGATTGGTTCACCACCGATTTGGGAGCGCGAGTAAACGTATAGGTATATCACCGTTGCAGCTTGAAAGGGCCGGATAGCTCGATATTGCAGGTTCACAATGGCGGTGCAAAGCCGATGGTGATGCTGGAACAACGTATCAGGACCGGAAGCAGACTGGTGTTTGGGGATTCTTGTAATGGTGCATTGGCCACCAAAATAAAGCGTGGCTAAATAGGAAATCGGTGAACAGTAGCGAAACTTTGCAGCTCAACACTATTGATAACTACCTGATAAATAAAAGATCAGGTGTCGATGAATTGCCAAATCCCTGCAATCCTTGTATTTACTAAACCGTTCAGTAAACTAATAGTCCGATTCACTGAGTAGGGCTAAACATGCTGCAGCAAATACCTGAAGGCAAATGGATTGCCTCGTTTCGGAGGGCGCTGGCATTAAACGGTATTGGACCCGGCACCCAGGTTGCCGTCGTGGCGGAGTCGCAGTCTCGCCCTGTTCTCATCCAGCTGTGTGGACTGGCGCTGTTTGATCTGGGCGCTCAGTACTCCACTATTGTTATGCCTACCCCACCGCAATCCGCACCTGTTCCTGTGAGATCTACCGGGGCATCTAACGCAATCCAAAATACCCGTCACGTTGTCGAAGCACTTAAACATGTCGAAGTGATCGTTGACGTCACTGTTGAAGGTTTACTCCACGCTGAAGAATGGCCTGAAATCGAAGAGGCTGGAGTGCGGCTTTTTGTCGTTTGCAACGAACATCCAGAGGTTCTGGAAAGAACAGAACCCAAGGCTGAGTTAGGACCGAAGGTACAGCTTGGCATCGACATGTTAACCGCCGCTGGAGAAATGCGCGTTACCAGTAAAGCGGGCACCGACCTGGTGATTGATATCCGTGATGCGCCTTGTGGCGGCACACCCGGCTTTACTACCAAGCCGGGTGGTGTCGCGCATTGGCCCGGTGGATTGTGTTTGTGCTTCCCCGGCGAAGGAGCGGTTAATG
>CAKZVB010000209.1 GCA_937922015.1 uncultured Granulosicoccaceae bacterium | reverse complement strand
TTGTTGCCACCGCCCTCTAATCCGGACAGGTCATCTCGTTTCATCCATAGTTTCGGGCCGTTCAACAGCTGACCAAAATTCTCAAGTGATTGAACAGGGGTGGGCAGAAGCGCCAGCGACGCTCGTGGCAGCTTCTCAAGTCGTGACAGCAAATCGGCAAGTGCTTGTTTATTAGTCATATCGACATTCACTGGTCCTTATCATTCTTAAGCTATACGCTGCCTGCTACGACGGTTTATGAGTTCTTAGCGCTGTTCGGGTTGGGCATGGAATACAAATAATCGGGATAGTCGTAGTTTTCCAACATAATATCTTTTTCGTATTGCATACCAATTTTCTCTGCCACCCGGATTGACCTGGTGTTTGCTGGCTCAATTAGCGCGATCAGGCGGGGTAAATTCAGTGTAATAAATGCGTAATCCCGAACGGCAGTGGCAGCTTCGGTCGCATAGCCTTTTCCCCAGCATTTTTGCATAAAACGATATCCGATCTCTATTTCCCGTTGAACATCAGTATTTGCAAGGTTAAATAAACCGCAATAGCCAATCAGTGTTTGCAATTCTTCATTTACTACGGCAAGAACTTCAATGCCGTCGTTCGATTGATAACTACTGAATTGGTCATCAAGCCAGTCCGTTATCTGGCCGGCATTAAGCGCACCATCGATGCTCGATTTCATAACCGCCTGACAGCCGAGTACGTCGCTCAGTGCGTCATAATCTGATGAGATAAACCGTCTGAGTATCAGTCTGTGGGTTTTAAGCATCGGGGGTCAATATGATTAGATTTATCAATTTGATGTGGCTACTGCCACTCGCGGAGCTTATAGGGTTCTGTTCGATGGTTGTTAGCCGGTTTTTTCCAGCTGCGCTCTCAGTGCTGCCGTGACATTTCTTAGTTGTTCCGGACTAGCTTTTTCAGCACCACCAAAAAATTGTTGCTTGTTATGGGAATAACGAAAGGAGGTAATATCGTTTTTTTCGAATAAGGGCAGTACGTGCGCATGTACGTGTGCGATATCGCCGCCGGTAAACAGGAACCCCGCGCGTTCAACCGGATAAAGTTCTTTTTGTGCTTTCGCAATTCGTTGCCCTAGTTCAATAATCTTGTGACTGATTGCGATTGGCAAGTTCTCAAAGTAGTCATAGTGTTGTTTGGTTACAATCTGGGTGTGCGACTCGCGAATCGGCAGGATATCCAAAAAAGCGACTAAATCACTGCATTCGTAGATAACAAGATCGTCCGGACAGCTATTTGCGATTTTGCAGAAATTGCAGTCGTTGTTTTGATTCATCTATATCACGCCCGATTTCAATTATCACGATTGCTTGACTTGGAACCATCCGGATTGCAGTGAGTTTGCCCTGGGTATATAGGGGAGACACCATGCTGTATACAGGTGGTAGTCACTGGCCTGAATGTGTTGTTTTCAAATTCCGGTTGTCCGGTTAGTACTGATAGCTTTTTATAATCCTATATAAGACATAGTCTGTTGCATATTTTTAAAATTATCGACTTGCTTATGATAGTCAAAGTTTTTGCCAACAAGAATAAAATTGTACGATAGCGACTCACATGCTCGCTTATCCCATATACCATCACCAAAATAGGTTTTTGAATCAAACGCTTTATGGTTGCAGCGGGATTCTCCTGTTTTCATAATAGTAGCTCGCTGTATAGCATCTGAGCTGGACGCAAAAGCAAGGCCTGAAATATCAAAGCCTGCAGATTGGAGCTTCATTCTGGCTGTCTCTTCCCAGCCGCCCGTGGCAATGGCAACTTCAATATCCGTTCTTGTCTGTAATCGCTGAAAAAAATCAACGGCGCCATCGATTTCATGCACAGGTGACAATGCTATATGAGTTGAAACCAGCTCAACGAACCTTTGTCTAACCTGTTTATGGATAATTTCCCGCTGTTCACCTAAGCTATGTCGAGTAACAAATTCATCTAAAATGCCAGCATCGGTAATATTGTCGTAACTGTCCCAATCAGTGTTTAACTCAACTCCTGTGACTGTTTTTACGGCTTCAGAAAAGCAATCGGTATCAAAATCGCAGGATTCTATCAGTGTTCCATCAATATCAAACATGACCAGGTGCAATGAACTCTCCTTTGGTATAACGAACTGGTCAGTGCTGTGTGCACTGATGGCTGTGATACCCGATGTATACGCGCAGTACGGGCGTGAACAAATGGGCTGTAACTCCCTGCTTTGCAAACTATCGAGATTTCCTGTGCTTGAGTATGCTTTAACAACTTTTGAACAGCAACTGCAAAGCCGAAAGGCTGTATGTTGGCAAAAAACCTGAAACAAGTTGTGACGTGAAGTAGGTCTGTTTAACCTGCGGTCATCTCTATCATGTGTCGGCCGCAGGTTAATATTGCTGGTACTTGAAGGCAATATATAGTGGCATGCAAGCCCGCCACTATTTAGTTTCATTTTGTAGATAGTTGGCCAGATAATCCACAAATACAGCAACCAGACTCTCTCGATAAGATTTGTCAGGCCACACCGCATGATAAATGGCTGTAGGGAAACGCCACTCATCAAAGATACGGACCAGTTTTTCTTCATTGATACCGCGTTGTGCAAACTCAACTGGCATGACGGCAACGCCAAGGTCCATGCAGGCGAAGGCGTAAAGTGCATCAAAGCTGTCAACTTGCAGACGGGCCTGATCACGGATTATTAACTTTACGACCTCTCCATCACTGGATTCCAGTTTGAACAATCGTTTGCTGTGTCGGTAGTTTATCCAATCCCATTCCATCAACGCTTTAGGATGCTTTGCTTTCGGGCGGTTGGCTAGATATCCCTTACCCACAAAGATTGCGCGCTCGAATGTACCAAGCTTGCGAACCATTGCACTTTGCTTGTCAAACTGGCCGGAGCGGATGCAAAGGTCGTAGCCATCGGTGACGGGATCAACATCGTGATCTGTGAAATCTGCAATCACGTGCACTTTAGGGTGGGATAAAACAAACTGACCAAGGGCATGCGCAAGCGGGGAGGACAGCAAATAGGTAGGTACCGAGATTCGTAGTGACCCCATCGGGACACACTTCGTTTCCCTCAGTTCATTTAACCCTCTTTCAGCGCCTTCCAGAATCCCCGAGGTATGCGCATAGAGCCTTCGCCCTTCACTCGTCAGTGTGATCTTCCGGGTGGTTCGGTTGAACAGCGTAGCACCGACATAGTGCTCCAGCCTTGAGACAGACTCGCTAACCCGTGAAGGCGCAATACCAAGACTTCTTGCGGCTGCGCTGAAAGAACCTTCTTCAACGACCCGTGTAAATACAGCTACATATCGTAGATAGTCGATCATTATTCTGTTTTACGTAACTCATTTATACAAAGATAGGGGATTATCAGAATAATGACATGCTGATAAAGTGCGCGCAAATCGGCTTGTTCTACACGATTTGCTCAAACAGCAAGGATGATCGTAACCGCCAGATTCGTAACGGCCAGGCTCAGGAGAGACCGCATGAAACTTATCCGAACATTAGTAGCTATCGCAGCCATCGCAATTTTGCCGATGGGCGCGATGGCCGATTCCGCAACAAGCAAAGCTATTGTTATGGAGGCGTTAAACGAAGCGCTGGTTAAAGGGAATCCCGACGTGGTTCCGAAATACTGGTCCCCGGACTACATTCAGCACAATCCCGATTTTGCCAATGGGATGGAAGCGCAAAAGGGTCTGATTCAATACCTGTCCGGGAATGAATCATTTGCAGCCGACTATGTGCGAGTTATTGCTGATGATGACATCGTCGCCGTGCATGCCCGCTACCTCGGCTTTGGTCCAAAAGCGACCATCGGGTTTGATGTGTTTCGAGTAAAGGACGGCCTCATTACCGAGCACTGGGATAACCTGATCCAGGAACAGCCGCTCAATCCTTCCGGTCGCAGCCAGACTGACGGTGCAACAGAAATCTCCGACCTGAATAAAACGCAGGACAACAAGGCGAAGGTTGAAGAGTTCCTGACGAAGTCGCTTATTGAGCATGCTGAAATCAATATCACCGACTACATCAGCCCGGTGACTTACCTGCAGCACAACCCGGCAGTTGCTGACGGCCTTGATGGCTTTGGCGCAGCCATGGCAGAAATGGCCAAAAGCGGTAAATCGATGACCTACAGCAA
Source organism: uncultured Granulosicoccaceae bacterium (assembly GCA_937922015.1). GTDB lineage: Bacteria > Pseudomonadota > Gammaproteobacteria > Granulosicoccales > Granulosicoccaceae. The sequence continues at coordinate 2,054 of CAKZVB010000209.1, read as the reverse complement.
AGTGCATAAAGTTATTGGAGAGGGCAACTTTGTACTGAGCATGTCAGAGGGTGCCATCGGAACAGATGCGATGGCCTTTTATGATCTCTTCCGACTTGAAGACGGACTCATCGTCGAACACTGGGATGTTATTGCCCCGATGCCTTCCGCAGATGCAAAGCACAATGAAGCTGGCAAATTCTAATCGCCCCGCGCGTCATTAACCCGGATCAAACAGAGCACTAACACATGCAACGCAGAACACTTCTCAAAACATCAGCTGCCGCACTACTGGCAGCAACACTTACAAACAAAGCAGGAGCACAAGAAATGGATGCAAACTCGCAGGCATCGTTTGACACCGTCATGTCCTTCATGAATGCCATGGGCTCAGGTGATATGGACACCATGAGCAGTCTCATGGCAGATGATATGGTTTGGCACAATGAGGGCGATAAAACACTTCCCTGGATTCATGGAGACATCAACGGCAAGGAAGCGATCTTTGAATTCCTGCCTGTGTTTTCATCAAACCTGCAAACCACCAAGTGGGAAAACACCGACGCCTTTGCAAGTGGTGATACCGTTGCCGTTTTTGGCGTGATGGCAGGGACCACAACTAAATCAGGGCAAAGCACAGGTGACTTTACCTTTGCTCTTCGTGCCAAAGTAAAGGATGGCCAACTGATTCTTTGGCACTGGTTCGAAGACAGTTTTGCAGTCAGCCAGGCGTATCACGGGAAGCTTTAAAAAAAAGGTTGGCAGGGCCGGGTAGCGACCAGCCAATGTACGCAACACTGTCTTATAACGTGGCGATTGAGCTAGTCGCCATATGGTGTTGACCGAACCGTAGACGCAACTCCATTGCTATTCGCAAACTCTTGCCCATGATTCGCTGAAAAAGTGGCAACCCCACTCTTACGTTGTTTACTGAAATTGACAGCAGGGTGTGCGGTACCTGCCAACATTTTTTACAAGACGCTATCCAATGGTAACCCTATGAAAAGATACCTCCAGCTGTTTGCATGTTTAACTGCTTTTCTTACTCTGCAAAGCCTGACCCTGAATGCGCTGGCGCAGGAAGGCACCGGGTCCCATATTCTCAACGGCACCACAGTCGAATGGACATACAATAACTCCGACGCTCGCATGGTTGTGTCGTTTGCCAATGGGCTTGGCAATTATGAATGGGTTGCAGGTGCTCGTAAGGGCAATTCTGATAGTGAAATTCCCTATTCATCACGAGAAATCAGCCCCGATATTTTCTTAATGTCATGGATTCAGGCTGATCGGCCGGACTTTATTACAATGATCTTTGACTTCAACGCAATGACCATCGCGACGACTGGCCTGATTGGCTACGAATCAGACAATGAACGGATGCTTTTTATGGATGGCGTAATTAACGACGTTAAGCGCTGATTTTTCAAAGCGCCCACCGGCCGACTTATTGAGCGCTCTTGTAAGCGCCCAACGATATATCTATTCACTAAACTAATAGAACCATTGTTGATCAGCTATTTGCCAGTATGGACGCCGCGCTAAAAACGGGTCGCTGAACACGGGCGAATTTCTATGCCTTGAGCGTTCCGGGTTTCGTGAAGTGCCGAGGTTGCAGGCGACCAGTGGAAAGGCACCCGCGCTTCCAGATGCATCGTTTGCTGTGAGTCAGGCAGTAGATGTGTGGTCTATCATAAAAACCGGAGCCGGGCTACATGCAACCCGTGTTTACAGGTACCATTCTCTGATTAATTATAGGTCAGAGTACACCGTGGAAGTGAATGATCACAGGGTTCGGCTATTGTTGGCTGTGATAGCGTTAGTGTTTTCAACAGCATGCACTGAAAACGACGCTTCAGGTGACTCCGCAGCAGAATCGTCCGCTCCCGTAGTCAGTGCTCAGGGGGCGCCGGAAGGGGCACTCGATACCGATGCTTTTCCTGCCAATCTGCATCAGGTCACTGATGTGATTCTGACTGCGGGCCAATCGAATGCCCTGGCTGAAGCATCAAGGTTTCAGCCTGACCTCTTTCCGGCGAAAGACCGATTGGATACCCGCATTCTGGTCTGGACAC
>CAKZVB010000208.1 GCA_937922015.1 uncultured Granulosicoccaceae bacterium | reverse complement strand
AAAGCGGTTTTTACCGAGCTTTCACCAGCTCTTCCTGACCCGGTTGTTATTGACCCTGCTGTTGTCGACCCTGCTTTTGTCGACAAGGGTGCTGGAAGAAATGGCATTGCAGATGTAGGTGCGGGAATTGGCGCAGCCAGTGCCGGTTTTTCAACGACCTGCTCTACCTGACTATGTTGCCGCAGCGTCTTGGCATGACACCCGAAAAGACACAACAGCACAAACAGCCAGACAACAAAACGGGCTACCAAACGAAAAAACAAACTCGCGGGAACACAACACATGCGTACATACTTCCTGGTTTCACATCGCTATACAACAGCATCGACCAAATAATGAAGACAACAACGCGCAAATACTAAAAGCCCATGCACAGGCAAAACTTATACCAATTCAAGGTATCCGGATGACATGCTAAATATAGTACTTTTCGAACCTGAAATACCTCCTAACACCGGCAATATTATCAGGCTGTGCGCTAATACCGGATACGCACTGCACCTGATCGAACCACTGGGGTTCGAGCTATCTGAAAAACGCGTAAGGCGTGCCGGCCTCGACTACCGGGACCTCGCTAATGTACAACGCTGGAAATCACTGGATAGCTACATTCAGCAAGCGACTACAGGGCTAATCTATGCCTACACCACAAAAGCGACACGTCACTACAGTGACGTTGCCTACCAGACGGGAGACAGTCTGTTATTTGGACCGGAGACGCGGGGTTTGCCAGATGATGTATTAGCTTCTATAAAACCCGAACAACAACTGTTGATCCCTATGCAGTCTGCCAGCAGGAGTCTGAATCTCTCAAACGTTGTGGCGATTGCCAGTTACGAAGCATGGCGACAGAATGACTTTGTCATCGACTGAATCACGGCGCTGCTTAACGCGACTCTGATTTTCTCGCACGACTCAACAACGCCTCTACTGCCGTACTGGCAGACCTGCCATTCTCTATTACTTCAAACACCTGTTCGACAATCGGCAGTTCAATATTGTACTGAACGCCGAGATCATGAGCTGCACGGATCGCATTGATACCCTCGACCGACTGCCCTATACGAGCCCTGGCATCATCAACTGACAGCCCTTCTGCCAGCGCCAGACCAAACCGTCGATTTCGAGATTGATCATCTGTGCAGGTCAGGACCAGATCTCCCATGCCCGACAATCCCATCAGGGTGTCGGTGCGGGCACCTAACTTCTCACCCAGACGAGTCAACTCCGCAAGCCCTCTTGTTATTAATGCCACCCGGGCATTGGCTCCGAATCGCAGGCCATCAGAAATGCCAGCCGCAATAGCATAAATATTTTTTAATGCACCACCCAGTTGAACACCGCTCAGATCATCAGTGGTGTAGGCGCGAAACCTGTCATTGTGCAGCCAGTCACCAACCTGATGCCCATATTGCCCGGTATTGGATGCAACCGTAATAGCGGTGGGCAATGCCGCTGCCAGCTCAGTGGCGAACGTCGGACCGGAAACTACCGCATAACGCGACTGATCACCAAGTACATCATCGACCACCTGACTCAGAAACCGACCGGTACCGGACTCTAGACCCTTACACGCCCAGATTACCCCGCAGTCAGCCTCTCTCTGATCAGCGATTTTTTCGATCATTGGTCTGAATGAATGACTGGGAACAGAAACGAGGACATCAGAGACGCCGGTCAGGGCGTCTTCGAGTAAATGCGTATACTGCAATGACTGACTCAGCTGAATACCGGGAAGGTATTGTGCGTTCTCGCGGGACGCTTTCATCGCGTCAATCGACACCGCAGAGCGGCCCCATAATGTCACATTATGACCGTTGCCCGCCAAATGGCTGGCCAATGCCGTGCCCCAACTGCCGGCCCCCAATACCGCAATGTCAGTTGCCATATGGTTTATCCAAAAACCACGGGGGTGTTAACAACTATTGCTGAGTTTCCGGCGCCGGTGCATTTTGCTGTTTGGAATTCAGGTGTTGTGAATACAGCGCATCAAAATTAATGGGATCAAGCAGCATTTGTGGAAAACCGCCTTTTACCGCCATATCGCACACCACCTCACGAACAAACGGGAACAATACACTAGGGGTGTAACTGCCGAGCAGATGCGCCATTTCACTTTCACCGAAACCGGAAATAGTAAACAAACCTGCCTGCTGCACTTCAGCCAGATACGCCGGCTTACCTTCGAGTTCGACGGTGACGGTAATCATCAGAGTACATTCGTACAGATCGTCTTTTATATTTTTATTTTCGGTATTGAGCTGAACCTTTACTTCAGGCGCCCATTGAGCCTGCTCAGTAAATATCTCTGTAGAGCGCGGTGTCTCAAAAGATACGTCCTTCACATAGATTTTCTGGATGCGGAAAGTTTGCGCATTTTCAGTTGCGCCAGCGCCCGCTGCGGTTTCTTCTGCCATGTTGTTAAACTCTGTAATTAGATTTTTTGTGGATTAAGTTATTAGTTGCAATGTGCAAGAGTCCCGCCTGTTATCAGGCGCAGGGATCCGCGGGAGGTAGATAAAATGACGTTCTACTTGCCGAGTAATGCGTCTAGCTCACCACCGGCTTCCAGTTCCGCCAGATCATCAAATCCACCCACATGGTGATCGCCGATAAAGATCTGCGGTACAGTTCGGCGGCCGCTGCGATCCATCATTATCTGCCGCTGTTCGTTGTCTGTATCTACTCTGATGGTCTGATATTCGACTTGCTTTTTATCCAGCAACCTCTTTGCCGCTTTACAGAACCCGCAAAGTCCGGTCTCGTAGATCAGCACACTGTTTTCTGCAGAGGTCATATTATTTTCCGTAGAGGAGAACGCCGGAGAGTTCTACTGTTCACACCCGACTGTATTTGAATAGACAAAGCCAGATCGATTGTTATTTCGTCGATATCGGCATATTTGCTTTTTCCCAGCCGATAATGCCACCGGCTAAGGTGTACACCTCAGGGAATTCAGCCTTACGCAATTTACCGGCTGCCCTGCTTGCTCTCGAGCCATTGGCACAATACACAATCATGGGTTTCGCCTTCAACTTTTCAAGCTCTGTCATGCGCTTGTCAAATACTGAAACAGGAATGTGCCGGGCACCCATAATATGACCGAGCTTGTACTCTTTGTCCTCCCGGACATCGACAAATACGGCTTCCTGATCGTTTTGCAGGCGGGTTGCTTCTAGCGGGCTCAATTGTTTTACACCTGAGAACAGCCGTTGGTATTCGAAAAACACGATCATCCCGATCACCGCAGCCAGTGCTACAAATAAAATCGGATGATTGCTTATAAACTCGGGTATGCGATTCATAAAGATAGTTTAGTCGATGTCGGTTATTATTGAGGACTGGACGCAAAAGCACCGCGCGATAATACACCTACAGCGACAATTTTGCTTGGCTAAATAGCCTGCCGGAAACCACAATTCGGCTGGGAAGGCAGCCGGGGATCCACAAATCACAGGCACCACGCCCGGGTCAGGCAGATGACCCGCCTTGAGGCTGAGAGTGTGGCTGTCAGGATTCGCCGTTTCACTCCACCGGCCACCAATCTTCTCAGCGACTCATTGCGTCCACAGTGCAACACCGCCAATTTGAGAGGTCTGCTAACCTCATCTAATTAACCAACCAGGGTTCGGATGTAGTGAACGAAGAGTCAGTCCTCTATACCGTTTTTTTGATCTTCACCGGCGGCGCCATAATCGCCACGCTCGCACTTTATGCAAGGCAGTCGTTGTTGATCGCTTATATAGCGCTGGGTCTGTTAGCAGGCCCGCACATGCTTGGCTTAATATCTGACCCGACACTGATCGACGATATTGCCACGGTAGGAATAATATTTTTGCTGTTCCTGCTGGGCCTAAACCTCGAACCGGATGAACTGATCAAGCTGTTGCGCGAGGCCACTGTTGTCACGGTTCTTAGCAGTCTGACCTTCAGTCTGTGTGGTTTTGTCATCGCCATGAGCTTTAACTTCAACCCGGTAGACAGTGCGGTTATCGCGGCCGCAATGATGTTTTCATCCACCATCATCGGTTTAAAACTACTGCCTACCAGCGCACTGCATCATCAGCGCATGGGGGAAATTATTATGAGCATCCTGCTGCTGCAAGACATCATTGCAGTTACCGTTTTGCTATTGGTGGAAGGGCTTGGAACAGAGGATTCACCAGCGTTAAAGATTGCCGGAGTACTGATACTGCTTCCGGTTATCAGCATCGCTGCCTACTGGCTGTCGAAACACTTACTGTCCTATCTTTTCAAGAAATTCGATCAGATAAACGAATACATTTTTCTATTAACGGTGGGTTGGTGCATGGGCCTGGCAGAGCTTGCTCACCTGGTGGGCTTATCACATGAGGTGGGGGCATTTATCGCCGGCGTATCTCTCGCCGCCAATCCTATCGCACGCTACATTGCAGAAAGCCTGAAACCACTTCGCGATTTTTTTCTGGTGATGTTTTTCTTCGGCCTTGGCGCAGGCTTTGATATTTCCAGGGTTCACCAGGTATTGCTGCCAGCTGCTATCCTGGCCATCATCATGATCTTCCTGAAGCCGTTTATTTTTAATCTGCTGCTGCGCCGCGAAAAAGAGAAGAAAAAAATCGCCGGGGAAATCGGCGTCAGACTGGGGCAAATCAGTGAATTTTCATTGCTGGTTGCGGTCGTGGCCTTAAGCGCAGGTGTCATCACCGAACGCGCCTCACTACTGGTGCAGACCGCTACGATAATGAGTTTTGTACTCTCGTCTTTCTGGATCGTGAGGAATTACCCGACCCCGATCGCCACCGACGAGAGGCTGCGCAGAGACTAACAAGTGCCCCCCCAACTTGTAGCCGCCAAAATCTCATCGCACCTGAGCAATCCTCGCTACGCCCTGTTTCTGAACGGAGCCACGCTACCACCGGTTGCCTGCTACGCAACCGGTACTCTTCCTTATTTGCCTTTACTTGCTTGCCATATATTCAATAGCCTGCCGCAGTTCTGCGTCGCTAAGCTGACTACCACCCCTCGGGGGCATCACCCCTTTACCGGCAATAGCCGCAGCAAGTACCTTATCGATCCCCGCTGCCATGCGCTGATCCCACGCTGCTTTGTCACCGTATTTCGGCGCATCCGCCACGCCGCTGATGTGGCAACTTGCACAAAGAGTGTCGACTACGCCTTTCACGTTGGCCGATATAGGTTCTGCCTGTGCAACAGCCGTCGATGCGGCTGCCTCGGCAGTTGAAGTGCTGGCCGCTTCGGCAACTTCTGCCGCTGGTGCCGCTGGTGCCGCTGCTGATTCATCAGTGACGGTCTCTTCCGCACCACCAGTGGTTTCACTACCGGTAGACTGCGCGATCATATGACGAACTGCCAGCTCAATTTCTTCATCTGTTAAACTGGTTTCAGCACGTGGACTCATTGCCCCCTTCCCGTTTATAACACTCTGCGTCAGTTCCTCGATGCCTTTCTCTGACAGAGCAGTCCATGCGGCAACGTCATCGCTACGCTGTGCTCCCCGGATGCCTTCCTGGTGACAACCGGCACAGTTAGTTGCTACGACAGCGCGAACTCTCAGTGGTATATCGGCCGACTCTGACGATGGGCCCGCTGCTACCATCGCAGTTTCCTGCGCTTCAGTGTCAGTGTCAGTGTTTTCTTCAGTTGCCCCGGCACCAGCGGCAGTGACCGCCGCCGCAGCGGTAGCGGCAACAGCAACGGTCGCCGTTGAATCTGCCGCTGGTTCAGCTTCCACTGTTTTCACCTGATCATCCTGTGCTTTGATTTCTGCTTTCGGGGCAGCAACCTCGGCGGCAGTCTCAACCCGTGACCGGCCTACGGGAGCAATCTGCTTTTTCATACCCTGCTGCACCAGTGGATCTGCAGCGGAATCGCTTTTAGGAGAATAAATATTAGCTATTATCGCTATTAAAAACGTAAAAACGACCAGGGCACCCAGCACCCATAAAAATGGTTTGACAATATTGGAGTCAGTTTGACTCATTCAGGTCTCCTCAAGTGTATTAGTTAGATTATTTTACGGGTACTACTGCGCGATTCTTGATTTACCTACCGGCACCAAACGTTCCTGCTGCTGAGCGGCCACCAGCGGATCGCTAAGAGGGTCAGACGCAGGTGAAAACATTTTAGCCATAACTACTATGAATAGGGTGAACACCACCAATGCTCCAAGCACGATAGCAAACATCATATACGGGGTGGATTCCTGTTGACCGCTCATTACGGTTCTCCTGATACTGGTTGAGGGTAGTGCCTGGCGGGCAGAGACAGGCTGGGCATTTAGTAAAACAACTCAAGAATTCTACCAATACCGCCTGCTGACCACCAGCACACGATGAAATTAATAAAGGGTCAAAAAACTGCCCGGTGCTGTTCACACAACCTCACGCATCGCCGCCAAAGACTCTGCGCAAAAGCTCTGTGGTTCGTTTTAACGGGTTTTCGCGGATAGCCCGCTCTTCCCTGGCAATATAATGGAAGATTCCATCCATTCCCAAATCAACCACATGATCAGTCAGATTAGCCTCGATCGGCGGTGCAAAAGGTATTTGCCGGTAGCTTGCGAGCAATTCATTAAACGCTCTGACGGCACCCACCTGCGCCAGACTGTCATCCACAATCGGCCGCATTGCATTTGATAAACGCTCGCCCATCGCACCACGGAAATACTGAGTCGCAGAATCATCCGGCCCCTGCAAAATTCCTTTAGCGTCCTCCAGTGTCATCTGCTGTATAGCGGAAACGAATAATGCTTTTGCTTTAGGAGTTGCCAGTTCCGCTGCCCGATTAAGACGCGTCTCCAGTGAGTCGAAACTGCCGTCCAGACCAACTTTGGCCGCAACATCGCGAGCCCTGTCCAGCGCCTTTGGCAATGGAATGTGAGCAATCGGATCTGCATTGAAGCCATCGGTTCTGCCCAGCTGACTGACCACCTGCCCTGAGCCGATGGTCAACGCTTCTTTAAGGCCGTTAGAGATTTCAGTAATCGTCAGAGAACCGCCGGCAGAATCACCCATCGCCTGGGCAGCAGCTCTTTCAAGTTCTTCCAGCACTGCACCACTGTTGGCACAACCGCTTAGAAGAACAACACCGAAAATAACACCTAGTTTCTTTTTCATTAGATTCGCCATAAACCACAAAATAAACCATTGTAAAAGGTTACTCACAAATAACCTGCCGTTTTTTTAAGTTACCCTTGATATAAAAACACAAAACTCCAGACGATCTGAATGAAGACATAAATTGTCACATTACCAGCAGATTAAATTCACCGTATATGACACGCCGGAAGGTTCTTTGATGGCAATTCCGGGCAGATAGTTTTTATCTCGTATTTTTTAATCTGATGAATACGCTGCAGCACTATAACCTGAGCAAAACCAAGCACTAATAACACAACCCCGGAGTATTGAGACCTGCCTCTCAATCCAGCTTCACTGGCTGCTGCCTTCAGGTCCCTTGGCTCACATGTTGCTGCGCCCTCTTGTTCAATACACTTTTTGAAAACGACCTGATATCGAGGGTTTGTCATCAGCATGCAAAATAATTTTTATTGCTCTATAGCTAGCGGGACACTCTCATGAGTACCGCTGTAGACAATCAGTACCTGGATGAACAGACACACGAGCAGCTGAAGCAGAATGTTGTAGGTGAGGTACATCATCAGCAACCACCAAGCAATGATCCAAGCATCGCAGGGTCGGTTCGCTATAGCGGGCTTAACGGTGATCTGGCTAACCGCTGGTTAATCTGGCAATGCAAAATGATTGCAGATGTGATCACAGGCTGTGTTTATTCCCCTGAAGGAAAGCCACTGGCTATGCAGCCCGCTACCGGTGCAGGGCTCGAAGTACTTTCGCAAGCAGCCCTTCAAGCCGGTAGAACCGACCGCCCTGTGGTCTCCACCGAAGTTAATTTCGGTTCTTCAAACGGACGACTGGGAGATATAATCGCCGCTCCCATCAAAGAGGGCGATAGAACACTTGCTGTAGTTGCCTTGTTAATGACACCAAGGCCGCAGTCACGTCAAAACGTTGTCCTGCAACTATTACAGTGGGGAGGCTTCTGGCTGGAATCACTGAGCCAGCTATCAGACGGGATTCAACAGGAAGCCAGCAGCTTCACGCAGTCACTGCTTGGCACCGTATTGCAGCACACAAACTCAAACAAAGCCTGCATGGAAATCGCCAGTCAACTCGCGGTTAGGCTGGGCTGTGACCGTGTCACAATTGGCATGAAAAGAGGCGTCATCGTCAGAACCGAGTGCATTTCTCATCTGGCAAGTTTTGACTCCAGAACGCAATTGGTCCGTCGCCTGGAAGCGGCGATGGAAGAGTCACTGGACCAGAATTTAATGATCCAGGTCCCGCAGCCTGCAAACGCTGACACAGCCATCAATCAGGCAAACCGCGACCTGTCACAACACCATAGCAACTCAGCCATTCTTACTGTTCCACTTCAGGGACTCCACAAAGGTTTCGGTGCAATTGTGTTCGAGCGTGAAGCGCGAAAACCGTTCGATGCCGATACAGTTCAGTGGTGCGAATCAGTATTGGCAGCCCTGGCACCGGTTATTGAATTAAAACGATTCGAAGAGCGGCCACTAACGCTGAAAGTCAGAGATTCTGCACGCGGTTTCTTAAGCTCTTTATTCGGTCCGAAATATTTGAAGCTGAAAATCACGGCCATGGCGATGAGCGCCTGTATTTTCCTGGCCGCTATTATCAACGGCAACTATCAAGTGTCGGCACCGGTGACTATCGAAGGCGCAATCTCGCAGGTTATAGCATCACCAATTGGCGGGTTTATTAAATCATCTGACGTACGTGCCGGTGACCTGGTCAAAGAGGGTCAACTACTGGCAACGCTGGATGACCGACCACTTCAACTTGAATTGAAAAAATGGCAAGGCGAAGAAAATAAAATAAAGAAAGCCTATCAGGAAGCACTGGCAAAACGCGCAAAAACCGAACTAAGCATACTGCGCGCTAAAGCCGACCAGATTGACGCAGAGCTGTCACTGGTTCAGGAACGCATAGAGAGAACCGAGCTGCGCGCGCCATACGCGGGTTACGTTGCCAGTGGTGACTTAAGTCAGTCGCTCGGCGCGCCGGTTGAGATCGGCGATGTTCTATTTGAGGTGGCACCACTTGAAGCATACCGTGCAGTAATCGAAGTCGATGAGCGCGACATGGCTGGTATTACTGAAAGCAACACCGGTGAGGTGGTCATAGCCGCCATGCCCGGAGATCCGTTCAACTTCCAGGTCGAACAAATTGTGCCAATGGCTGTTTCAGGAGAGGGCAATAGTTTCTTTCGCGTTGAAGCGAGTTTCGAAAACACCTCTACCGAATTACGACCGGGCATGGAGGGTATAGCCAGGATTGATATTGGCGAGCGCAAGTTGTTGTGGATCTGGACTCATAAGCTGATTGATCGAATTAATCTGTGGCTTTGGTCGATGGGCTGGTAACACAGATGACAAGCGGATTGAACAGCACGAATACAAACGCCGATGCTATTGACTCAAGCGTTGATAACATGGCTGACGCTATTCCCGAGCAATGGAATCACATTGCCAACCTAAGACCACAACTGCAAAAACATGTCTCCGCACACCCACAGGAATTTCGCGGCGCCCGTTGGTATATATTAAGCGACGCCGCGCGCGCCAGACACCTGCGCTTTAACGACACCGCATACGAATTTGTTGGTCGTCTCGATGGCGAGCACACTGTCGATGAAATATATCAAAGCATCAGCAATACACTGGGTGAGGATGCTCTGACACGTACAGACATTCTGGGCATTCTTACGCAATTATTTCACCTTAATGTATTGCTAAGTGGCTTGCCAGCTGATGTCGAACAGCTCTTTAAAAACAGTGAACTCGATAAAAACAACAACCGTATCAAGAGATTTCTGAATCCGCTGGCAATTCGATTCCCACTGATTGACCCTGACAAGTTCCTCAATAAAACCATCACCGCCGTTCGATCCTCTTTTACATTAGGCGGAGCCACTCTCTGGCTTCTGGTCGTGGGCTTTGCGGCCATGTTATTACTGGTTCATTACCAGCAACTCATGGCAACCCTGAAGCAGGATATTTTCGCACCACAGAACGTCATACTCATGATTGCGCTTTTCCCAATTATGAAAGCGTGCCATGAATTCGCACATGCATACACTGTGAAAATGTGGGGTGGTGAAGTGCATGAGATGGGCATCACCCTGTTGGTATTGATGCCTGTGCCCTACGTTGATGCCTCTGCTGCCTGGGCTTTTCGGGAGAAATACAAGAGAGTCCTGGTCGGGGCCTCCGGTATGATCATGGAGCTTTTTCTCGCGGCCATTGCACTTATCATCTGGACAATGGTGCAACCCGGGGTAATTAAGGATGCCGCCTTGTCCGCATTTCTAATCGGCAGCGTTTCGACACTGTTGTTTAACGCAAATCCGTTACTTCGTTTTGACGGTTATTACATACTCCAGGATCTGATCGAAATTCCTAACCTCTACAGTCGGGCTGGCAAATACAACCTTCATCTGTTTAGAAGATATCTGCTTGGGAAAACAGACTCCGTGTCGCCAGCTACACACAACAGCGAACGCAAATGGTTTGTAGTCTACGGCGTACTGGCATGGTTCTATCGTTTGTTTATCTCTTTAACCATAGCGTTATTTCTGAGCACCAAATTCTTCGTTATCGGTGTTGCACTGGCTATCTGGTCACTGATACTGATGTTTGTAGTACCTGTCTATCGCGGCCTGAAATGGCTCATTCTTGACAAATCTCTCAGCGGAATGCGACTGCAAGCCATTGGTCGTACAGTCGCACTGACATCGGTACTGGTTTGTATTGCTTCGTTAATTCCCTTCTCGCTATACACAAATGCCGAAGGCATTGTATGGGTACCTGATCAGGCACAAATCTATGCTGAAACAGATGGCTTTATAAAAGAGGTAATGATTAAGCCCGGTAGCACGGTGAGCTCAGGCACCAGTGTTCTGCAATTGCACAACCCTGAATTCGACACCAGACTCACAGTCCTGATGGCTCGCCACCGGGAACTTACAGCCAGACTTAAAAGTGAACGATTCGACGAACCGGTTCAAGCCGATCAAACCAAAGAAGAGTTAGCTACGCTCGACGCCGATATCGCCGCATTACATGAACAACTTGACAGTCAAATTCTGGTCAGCAATGTTGCAGGGGTTTTTGTTCTGCCACAGGAACAAAACATGATCGGGCGTTATTTAAAAAAAGGCGATCCCGTAGCTTATATCGTTGATCCTGATGATTTGATCGTAAAACTGGTTGTACCTCAGACATCTGTGGGGCTGTTTTCCAGAAATATCAAAGACGTTCAGGTGCGTCTGGCAGATCATCCGGGTGAAAATCTGATTGCCTCAATAGTCAGACAGACCCCTTCTGGCAGCAACTTTTTACCAAGTCGGGCACTGGGGGCAATTGGAGGCGGAGATATTGCTGTAGTGGGCAATGACAAAGAAGGCACTACAACCGCCGAAAAAATATTTCAAATAGACCTGTCGTTACCGATGAACAGTAAAGTCTCCGGGCTCGGAACACGTGCTTACGTCAGAATTAACCATGGCAGTGAAATACTTGCGTATCAGTGGCTTCGCCACGCCCGACAACTACTGCTAAACACACTTCCTTTTTAATACCTTCAGCTGGTTGAGAAAAATGCAAAATATGAATTTCAGTTTAAAAATAGCCGCTTTGCTATTACTTCCGCTGGCCGCGAACGCTCAGTCACTAAGTGAACATGAGGCAACCGGCGCTGATGCCAGCTTACCCTCTATGGATTGCATCGTTGAACCCAGTAAAATCATAGAGCTGGGCTCTGGCGTTCCAGGTGTGATCGAACAGATCCATTTTGAAAAAAATGATTTTGTAGCAAAAGACGAAATCGTAGCTGAGCTGGATTCTCGGGTTGAAACAGCCACCCTTGAGCTGGCCACTGCACGGGCCTCAATTGACACCTCGCTGGACTTACGCCGCAAGAATGCCGATTTTGGTCTGCGTACCCAAAGACGGAATCAAAAGCTTTTTAAAGAGTCCACTATTTCTGCGCAGGACATGGATAAGGTAAAAACAGAAACCTATATCGCACAGTTACAGGCAAAGCAGGAAGAAGACAACAAACGAATCGCTGCTCTTGAAGCGGCGCGTGCGCAACAAGCACTAAACCAACGAATTGTGAAAACACCTATCAGTGGTGTGGTGATGGAACGGTATAAATCTGTCGGGGAATACGTCGAGGCAGAGCCGGTTTACCGTATTGCCAGTCTGGACCCACTGCATGTGGAACTGATAGTACCTATTAAACATCTGGGCCAAATCGAGCGCGGCATGAAAGCACAAGTCTCATTGGACGTAGCCTCGCAAGACGGAAACAGCCATGTAGCAGTGGTTAAAAGCGTAGACAGAGTAGCCGATGCGGCAAGCGGCACTTTTGGTGTGCTGCTGAGCATGCCCAACTCAGGCCTTAGAATACCAAGCGGTGTGCGCTGCAGCCTTGATTTCACCATCGAGCACTAGTAACAGACACTATTGAGTCAGCCCTGTCGCCGTCCGGCCGCAGGGCTGTTGTCATGGAAATACCAACCCAATCACACTTCTGCATGCAAACCGCCAACCACACAAAAAATGTAAGGGAATATAACGGTTTGGCCAACATTGCTCTTTCAGTCATCACTATTTTTGCCGTTAGTTTTCTATAGTTGATTCCTTGATAAGGCTAATGCCATGTCACAGTTAGAAAAACGGATACGCTTTAAAAACACTCGAACCACGACCTAATGAGACTCGAGATAGCCTTAACATGATCAAATTCTTCCAGTCTCCGCTGTTCCGAATCAGCTTTAGCATGGTGATGCTGGTCATTTCATTGCTGCTTGCCACCGAGTTCCTCGGGCTATTTCCAAAAACCAACAACAGCGCCCTGACTGAAAGAAAATTCATTGTAGAAACGCTCGCCGTCCATGTTGCAATGGAACTGGAGCAGGAAAACAATGAGAAAATCTCGGAATTGCTGCGTACCACGGTTACCCGCAATAACATCGTCAGCTCTGTTGCAGTACGCAGGGCTGACAACACTTTTATCGACGCGTACGGTAGTCATCAGGAAAACTGGACTCTCAAACCGCTGGAAAAGTCAACACCGACTCAGGTGCAGGTACCGCTGTACGAGGGCAGCAATCAGATAGCAACAGTCGAAATTCGTTTTAGAGGAGTCAACGACGGGCTAACATTGCTGGATCGACGAGCCTCATTTGCATCCGTCATTTTATTTGTAGCACTGTCCGGCTTTGCGGCGTTTTGCATGTTTCTAAAAAGAACCCTGAGGGAGCTCGATCCGGATGCGGTTATCCCGGAGAGAGTACGCAAAGCACTGGACACCCTTGCAGAAGGTTTGCTTATCATTAACCGCGATGGAGAAATAGTTTTTTCCAATGCGGCGTTTGCCAGAACCACCGGGCTTGATGCCATGGAACTGGCCGGAAAAAACAGCGAGTCCCTGAAATGGGAACTTGAAGACTCAGAATTCCTACCCTGGAAACCACTGCTGGAAGGTGGGGAAATCGCCAGCAGTTCATCGGTTAAACTACATACCGGTTTTCAGCAGGTTTCTACTTTTACGGTAAATGCCACCCCGATTGTTGCCAGGGCAGATGAGATACGCGGCGCACTCATCACATTCAATGACATTACTGAGGTAGAAATTAAAAATGCCGAACTTAGAAATGCACTGGTAAAACTGGAAAAAAGTCAGCTCGAAATTACCCGCCAAAACGAAGAGCTGGAATACCTGGCCACCCGAGACCCTTTAACCGGCTCACTCAATCGCAGATCATTCTTTGCAGGCTTCGATGCATTATTTGCGCATGCCAAACAAAATCAACATGATCTGACATGCTTTATGACAGATATCGATCACTTTAAATCTGTGAACGATACACACGGCCACGGTGTAGGGGACGAAGTTATTAAGTACCTTGCAAATGTACTGTCCGAACATGCTCGCCCCAATGATCTGGTGGGCAGATTTGGCGGTGAGGAATTTTGTATGGTCATGCCATCCACCTCCCTTAAGGAGTGTGCTGAAATTTCCGAGACTATTCGCGACGCCATCGAAAAGGGTGTTGGTGCGGACTTCTTCGACAAGTGTCAGATCACTGCGAGTTTTGGTGTCTCATCAATCCTGGCTGGCGCAGAAAAACCCAACGATATGGTAGAACAGGCAGACAAAGCACTCTACTACTCGAAAGAAAATGGTCGAAACCAGGTAACCAATTACCATAGTAATATGGGCGATGTCATCACACCGTCAGCTGCCCCTGAGAGTACCCCGGCAAGCCTGGTTACACCGCTTAAACAAGATCCCAAACCCAATACGCCGTCAGTGCCGGTACTGGCCATACGTCAGCCAGGTAAAGACAATACAAGCCAATTACTCAGCGGCAGAACTGAAGCAGACATTGTCGCCAGCGCATTATCACGGGAAAAATCTCAGCCTATCCCGGTACTCTCTGTTAGGGAAAATTCCACACTCGACAACACCATTGAAACAAATGAACCAGGTTCCAACCAGCCTGCGCACTACGGCACTTTGAGACTGGATCGAAATCTGCTGCTAGACAGGCTGGAACAGGCTCTTCAGCTCGCGGTACGGAAAACCCATCATGTCGGGGTGATGTTAATATCTATCGACGCGCTACAACGCATTAACGATACTCTTGGTTTTTCGGTCAACGAAAAACTCTATCGTCGAATTTGCAAGCGCCTCTACAAGACGCTACGTACAGCAGAAAACGTGGGGCTGATCGGTGACGGCGAACACAGCATCTCTATATCCCGCTATGGTGACACCGAGATTTGTCTGACACTGAATGATGTAAAAGAGTTTGCAGACTTCGACATCATCCAGGATAAAATTCAGGCGGGCTTCGACCGGACTATTACTGTCGACGGGCATGAAGTCTATGTAACCCTCGACACGGGTATCAGCGTCTATCCGAATCATGGTACTGACGCAGACACCCTGATTCGAAGTGCCAGTATTGCCATGCGCAAAGCTCGTGACACTGACAGTCAAAACAGTTGCATCTATTTTTCGGATTCCATGAACCTGGAGTCTCGCAAGCGTATTCGCCTTGAAACTGAATTGCATCAGGCGTTAAGCAGAAACGAACTTTTCGTGTGCTATCAGCCCAAAATTGACCTGCGGACCGGTGTAATTGCCAGTATGGAAGCTCTGGTCAGATGGCGACACCCTGAATTCGGCATCGTATCTCCCGGTGACTTTATACCAGTAGCTGAGCGCACAGGTCTGATTAATGACATCAGCGCCTGGATAACACGCGTTGTTTGCGCACAAATTTCCATGTGGCACGAAACCGGACACAAAGACATCAGAGTTGCAGTAAACATATCCCCAATCGAGATGCGTAACGCAAACCTGGCAGACACCATCTTAAACGCGATTCGTGAATTTGATATTCCACCCAAGGCACTTGAAGTAGAGATCACCGAATCACTGGTGGTAGAAGACATGAACCTTGCCATTCGAACTCTGGAAAAACTAGACAGAAATGGTGTAGAAATTTCTATCGACGACTTTGGTACCGGCTTTGCCTCACTGAGTTATCTAAAATTGTTTCCGATCTCCACAGTCAAAATCGATCGCTCTTTTGTATCCGATTTCAGCCAAAACCCTGCTGACGCAAGAATAGTCAGTGGTGTTATCGCCATGAGCCATAGCCTTGGTGTCAAGGTAGTCTGCGAAGGCGTCGAGAAAGAAGAACAACTGCGGTTCCTGCAGGATCATCACTGCGATGAAGTTCAGGGCAATCTATTGAGCTTGCCACTACAACGGCAGGAAGCAACGAAATTACTGGCCAACCCAAGAGATATCAAACGCATAATTACAGACTACAACGTCTCCGATCTTGGCTTAACAGCAATGACACGCGCCGGCACGCAGACGGTTATCACCGGTGTCCTGAATCCCTACCCCGCTGACGAAACGCACGAAGAACCACAAGCAGCCAGATTACTTCATTAGATAACTGACTCCGCCGGGACAATTAAACCCGGCAGCGCATCGTGTAAACTTCGCATACTGTAAACTACGCATAACTATAAACAAGTCGAACTGCCCGCCACATGTCATGGTCCACTATTAAAAATTTCTGGTTACCGGTATCAATTGTCGTAAACATCGCTCTGATCGTTGTTTGCATCTGGCTTTATCAGAACGCAAAATCTATCTACACCGACTATCGCCATTTTCGTGCGCTGGGCATCGGCACGAGCCAGTCAACCACTACACCGGTAACTCCGGCTGTTGAAGGTGAGACAAAGATAGTCATGTACGGTGACTCCAGAATCGAATACTGGCTGCCATTACCTGCACTTGAGAACGCACAGTTCATCAACGCCGGCGTCAGTGGAGAGACTACAACCGAGATGCGTCGTCGGTTTAAACACGACGTACTTCGACACTCGCCAGATATTGTTGTTATGCAATCCGGGGTTAACGACCTTACCACCTCAGTGACCAAAGGCATGGAAAATCCGCAAAAGCTGATTGATATCATGCATGAGAACACCCGGTATTTTATCGACACCATGCAAAGTCACAACATTCAGGTAATCATCACCTCTATTTTCCCGAGTGCGAAATACAACTTGAGTAAAAAGCTATTCTGGGAAAAAAACCTTTCTGAAAAAATTGATCACAGCAATAGAGTTTTGGAAAAAATGGTCAAAGACTCTAACGCACAGTGGCTGGATTTTGATCCGGATTTTTATGATAACAACGCAAATCTACGAGCTGATATGCATTTTGATACCCTGCACATCCACTCCGAAACCTATGAGATTCTCAATCAGAAGTTGACTGAACGCCTGCAAACGCTTATACGCCAGAAGCCTGTGCAGTAGCAATCTGCGATGATCCGCTGCCAATCACAAGACCTTAACACCCCGCAGTTAACTGCAATCAACTTAATCTTAACCGTAAGCCTGCGGCTTATGCATTGATATCGACGACTACCCGTCCTTTAACCTGCCCTTTAAGAATTGCCTTACCCAGATCAGGAAGATCAGACAAGGTGGCCATGTGTATCATTGACTCGAGTTTGTCCATTGGTAAATCAGTACTGACACGCTGCCAGGCACGAAGCCTGTTTTCATAGGGCTGCATCACTGAATCAATCCCCAGTAAATTTACTCCTCGCAGCAGAAACGGAATGACGGTCGCCGGCAGGTCAGCGCCACCGGCCAATCCCACCGCTGCCACCGACGCCCCGTAGTTCATTTGACCAAGCAACCTTGCCAGCATTGCGCCACCAACCGCATCAACACAGCCCGACCACAGCTCTTTCTCCAGGGGTCTTTTGCTAGTCTCGTTAATTTCTTCGCGGGCAACAATCTGACTCGCCCCCAGCGACGTTAGATAATCTGCCGTTTCAGGGCGGCCGGTAACAGCAGCCACTTTGTGTCCCAGCTTAGCCAGCATCGCCGTCGCCACTGAACCCACGCCACCGGCAGCGCCAGTCACCAGCACTGCATCGTCCGTGGGGAAACCATGCTCTTCAAGAGCCATCACCGCAAGTGCTGCCGTGAGTCCCGCGGTACCAACGGCCATGGCTTGCTTAGTCGACAAACCTTCGGGCAACGGCACCAGCCAGTCACCATTGACGCGGGCTTTTTGTGCATAACCACCCCAATGTGCCTCACCGACCCGCCAGCCGGTCAGTAAAACCTTGTCGCCAGCGCTATAACGCTCGTCACTTGATTCTTCAACGGTTCCGCTGAAATCAATGCCCGGGACATGGGGATAATTTCTAACCAGGCCACCACCGGGTCCGATACACAAACCGTCTTTATAGTTGACGGTAGAATATTCTACGGCGACGGTAACATTACCCTCAGGCAGCTGATCAATCGAAATTGACTCCACTGCAGCGGATGTTTTACCTTCGTCGTTTTTTTTCACCAGGAGTGCGTTAAACATTTTTTTCCTTTATACAGAGACAGTGACTATTTTATCTGATACAACGAATTAGAACAGCAGTTAAGCAGCAATACAATTACCCGAAACGCCCCTTTTCGAGCCCATGTAAAAAACAACATCGAGAACCGATCTTGAGCAAATTTAATATTCGACAAGCCGTCACCGATGACGCGCAAATAATCAGTGACTGGAATCGCGCAATGGCTCTCGAGACCGAGGGGAAAGAGTTGCCTGAATCAGTAATCTTCAACGGCGTTTCGAGGCTGATGGAAAAACCGGAGTACGGCTTCTATCTTATCGCCGAAAAAAACACAGAAATCGCCGGCACTCTAATGGTCACCACCGAATGGAGCGACTGGCGCAACGGACTGATTTGGTGGATTCAAAGCGTCTATGTATCACCCGGGTTTCGACGTCAGGGAGTGTATAGCGCTATGTACAACAAAGTACAGGATCTGGCTGCAAAGAATCCCGATGTCTGCGGATTCAGACTATATGTGGAAAAAGACAATACTGTCGCACAAACCACATACAAGCAGCTTGGCATGAAAGAGACTGACTATCTGTTATTTGAAACCATTAACAGACAATGAGGCCAATCTGCGTCGTTTGACCGAACCTGCATCCGGGTCCAGTACGACTCATCTACAACGCAAATTGCAGTCGACATCTATTAAAATAGCAGCGCCTATTGCATTGGCACAAAATAAACATACTTTTGCAAAAGCCTTACACTTGCTCCGAGACCGCGAATAAATGTCTGATCAGGAACCACTAAAACCAGGACGACGGTCGCGCAAAAAGCGCTCTATATTACCCCCTGACGCCCCGGACGTTGCATCGCCCTGTATCAGTATCTGCGAGATAGATAAGACATCCGGCTTGTGCAGCGGCTGCTACCGGACTCTCACCGAAATTGCCAGCTGGTCGAGCATGCCTAATCAGCAACGCTGGGACATTGTGCAGTCATTGCGCGACAGGCGACGTCAGTTCAAATCTGACTCCTAGAAGTCTGCGCGGCAGAACCTCTTCGAACGCGCCCTGACGGTCAGAATCAATAACGCTAGTCACCCGAGTGCTGAGCAAAAACCTGAGCGGCAGTCAGCTTTTCAGTTTCATTTGCAAAATCGTAGTAATCCGGTTTTTCATCGATAAATATCTGACTCTCCAGGACAAACTTTGCCTTGGTATCAAACAGATCTGCAGGCACGATATACCGGTTACCGTGGTGCAAATGGTAGAAAAGATTCGTCCCGCACTTTGAACAGAAACCTCGCTCCGCCCATTCAGACGAACTATACAGCGATATATTCTCCTCCCCCTGAATCTTTAAACTGTCCTTACAATCAACCGCGAGCAACGGACCCCCGGTCCATTTTCGGCAGGTAGCACAATGACAAGCATGAACCTGTGTTGAGACAGTGGCCGCCGAAAACTGTACCGCACCACAAAGACAACCACCCTGCGCTTCGATCACTGACTCCATAGACTTTCCCCAAACACCCGATAGTAGACATTACACTTTGCATCCAGGTTAACGCAAAATCAAGAAACAGAGCAATTTAGATTTTGGCGAGAGAACAACTGCCATAGGACTGTGGAAGACAGGCGATTAACGGCTTCCAATCGAATTGTGAATCCTGCCTCACTCCCGATGACCATCAATCAATGGAGCTGTCCAGGTGTCTGCGTGGTGGTAGTCTGCGGCGCCCAGGGTGCGTTCGCAGTAGCAGAGGTTCTGCCACGCAAACTCCTAGGAGTCTGCGCGGTAGAAGTCTGCGTAGCGAGAGCGTGCCATGGCGAGGGCCCTTTTCGTATTATACG
>CAKZVB010000207.1 GCA_937922015.1 uncultured Granulosicoccaceae bacterium | reverse complement strand
TATTAATGCTTTGCGCCTTACGTTCTGCCTGTGGACTTAACTGAGCAGCGAATCTTATGGCAAACAAGAATACAGATTCTTTTTTATTGACACAAATACATTACGAACCGTATTCTCGATCTATCTCGGATTTATTGTGATCAATTTTTCTGTGTAACAGCTGCCGACTCTACGGCACTATGGAGGCTAAAATGAACAGACGTGTCCTACTTTCCGCGGCACTAACCGCGCTGCTTGCTGCCGGTACCGGACAGTCACTGGCAGAGACTACTAAACTGCGCGTTGCTAACTGGCTGCCCCCCGTACATCACATGACATCCACCCTCAGAGCGTGGGCAGACGAGCTTGAAAGTGCTTCCGGTGGTGAACTCCAAGTCGAGATCATGACTGCGCCACTGGCCAAACCCAACGGACAATATGATCTGGCTAAAAACGGCGTTGTCGATATCGCCTACTCAGTTGCCGCCTATCATCCCAAACGTTTCTGGCGGCTAATGGCAGTTGAAACCCCGTTTGCCGCCCCTTCTGCTGAAAAAGCCGGTGTCGCTGCATGGCAATGGTACGAAAAGCACGGTTTTATGGCGGAAGACACCAGCGATACAAAACTACTGGCTTTGTTTGCTCATGCACCTCACCTGTACCACAGTGCAAAACCACTCACTTCACTGGCTGACTTTAAAGACAAAAAAATTCGTGTTGGCGGCAATGGCGTTAAGATCGCTGAAATGATTGGCGCGGTGCCTGTCAGCATGCCACCGGGGCAAACCCACGAAGCCATGTCCAAAGGCACAATTGATGTATCACAATTTCCCTGGGAATCAGTTAAAGGTTTCAGACTGGCTGATGTTTCAAGCCATCACATGGTTGTACCCGGCGGCACCTATGCCGGTATTTTCTACATGACCATGAGCCCTAAAACATGGAAAAAACTATCTGACACACAAAAAGCCGCGGTTACCAAAGTATCCGGCGAATGGGGCTCACGTTTCATTTCCAAAAAGTGGGACAACGTTGAGCAATCAGGGATCGATGCGGCTACGGAAGCGGGTAACACCATCACTACGATGTCAGATGAAGACGTCACAAAGCTCAAACAGCTGATCCAGCCCATCACAGATGAATGGGTCGCAAAAGCTGATGAAGCAGGCCTTGACGGTCAAGCGTTACTGGACGACTACTACTCCACTGTTTCAGGTCTTAAGTAAAACTTGACAGACCCGGTCACGCATTACAACACTGTTCTATGCGTAAGCTAGTCTCTGATCTTGCCAATCGGGCCGCGACTGTGTTCGGTTGGCTGGCTTCCATCACACTGCTAGCGATCATGGCTACCACCTTTGTTGATGTTATCGGCCGGACATTCTTCGGCCGGGCGCTCGTCGGCACGGTAGAAAGTGTCGAACTACTAATGGGCATTCTGGTTTTCAGTGGCTTGGCATTGACCGAAGTAAACCGCAGACACATTGTGGTTGAAACATTCCAATCGCTATTCCCCCGTCCAGTAAAACGGCTATCGGTATTAATCAATCTTGTTCTGGCTGTTTCAATCACAGCACTGCTTGCGCGACAACTTATCGTTAAAACATTCGAGATTCTGCAAGAGCAGGAACACACTCAAATTCTTGAAATACCTTACTGGCCAACCGCTATGGTGATGTCTGTCGGCATAGTACTTTTCCTGCTGGTGCTATTGCTACGCCTGATAGAAGCGCTTGTAAACCCGTCCTCCGCAGACGAACACCAGACCACACCACCCTGATGGCCATTGAAGTACTTGTCCCGTTGGTCTTTGGTCTGCTTTTCTTTTTATTGATACTGGGAGCACATCTCGGGCTTGCCATGTCGGCAGTAGCGATATCAGGCACCGCCATGATCATCGGCATGGACGGATCATTATCGCTAGCGGGTTTATCAGTTTACGAGTCAGCACAAAGCTTTGATCTCAGTGTAATTCCCTTGTTTGTTCTTATGGGTACGTTTGCTTCAAAGTCGGGTCTTTCATCAGATTTATTTGCCGCATTTAATACCTGGTTGCATCGTCGAAAAGGCGGACTGGCACATGCGAGCATTGCTGCCTGTGCAGCGTTTGGCGCAGTGTGCGGG
The DNA here is from genome assembly GCA_937922015.1 of uncultured Granulosicoccaceae bacterium. GTDB lineage: Bacteria > Pseudomonadota > Gammaproteobacteria > Granulosicoccales > Granulosicoccaceae. The sequence continues at coordinate 1,485 of CAKZVB010000207.1, read as the reverse complement.
TCATCACTGGCCACTGCGGCAACGATGGGCCAGGTCGCACTGCCAGAGATGCGGCGTTTTGGCTATAGCGGCAAACTAGCAACTGGCAGCATCGCCGCCGGCGGCACCATTGGTATCTTAATTCCGCCAAGTGTAATTATGCTGATCTATGGAATATTGACGGAAACCAGTATCGGTGATTTATTTCTGGCCGGTATCATACCGGGCGTTTTACTCACACTGTTTTTTATTATTACGGTCTTTATCGTGACACGTATTGACCCTGGTGCCGCTCCAATCATTACCGACATCATCAGCGATGAAACAGGACGCTCGGCATTTTCCAAAGTATGGCCAACCCTGTTGCTGTTCTTTTTGGTGATAGGTGGGATCTACAGCGGCGTATTCACACCAACCGAAGCCGCCGGCTTTGGCGCTATGGGCGCTTTACTGATTGGCGTATTTATGCGTCGCCTCAACTGGCGACAGGTCGGTGAAAGCCTGATGGACACTGTACAAACCACGTCGATGATATTTTTAATTCTGATTGGTGCAATACTTTTCTCGGCGTTTCTGTCGCTGAGCGGCACGCCCGCGCTAATGGGCAGCTGGGTGATCGGGCTTGCGCTATCACCATTAATGACCATCGCGCTCATTGTAGTAATCTATATTTTGCTAGGTGCTTTTCTCGACACCATGGCAATGATTATTCTATCAGTACCTATCTTCTTCCCTATCGTGATGAATATGGGATTTGATCCGGTATGGTTCGGTGTATTGGTTGTGCTTGTAGTAGAGTTGGCACTAATCACCCCGCCAATGGGAATCAATGTATTTGTTATAAGAGGCATATCTAAAGATGTGCCTTTATCGCAGATCTTTATCGGCGTGCTGCCATTCTGCGTTGCACTGCTTGCAATGATTGTTCTGGTGATCGCTGCACCCGGGCTGGCGACGTTTCTGCCAGAGCTGGCTTCGTAATTGTGAGTACTGGAGTGAGCTGGTTGATCTCGCGAAAACGGCAGACATACTTATAGTTTCAGCGTCCGGCTGACCGTAAACTCCAGGTACCGGCTTTGATCAAAATCACGAGCGCAACGGGCCCTTGAGCTTGCGGATGACCGCAAATGATCCCGGTATTCGGGATCTTCAATGATGTCCGGCCAACACAGGTAGTCGGGGGCGCGGATTTTTATCTCCGGGTGATGGGGGATGAAGATTCGCGATAATTTCAAATTCCGGCAATTATTTCAAAATTCCAGCGCACCATTTTTGTGCGAAAATTCGTCAAAGTTACCTGGTGACCTGGTGATGTTTTTTTACTCCCTCTCTGAAAACTGCGGGTTACAAAGGCCTTTTGGTGGTGAACAAGCAGATGCCTTGCCGGTAAAGACTGAACAGCCTCACTCTGCTCCAATCTGGTGCTTAACCCTAACCATTTTGGTGCACACACGCTACTTAAAACAGCCGGATTATTTGTTATGGTGCGCGGCTTACAACAAAACC
>CAKZVB010000206.1 GCA_937922015.1 uncultured Granulosicoccaceae bacterium | reverse complement strand
TAAGGGAGATAAACGACAGGAGGTGGAATTCACACTGCGTAGCACGCGGTAGAGCAGCAAATGGTTGCGGGATCAGCGTCTTAGTTATAACAAGGAGGCTGATCGGGATTAGCAACAGAGTCACCTGAACTATCACTGTATTCGTGGTGACTGGGTTATTTCAGGGGGGGGGCTGGCAGTTCTGGCAGTATTTTCCTGCAGGTCCGGGTGGCGCTCCGGCAGTGCAGAGCGCCATACCCAAACCGGGCGAGGCACCATTTTAGTAGGTAGCACGCCCCCCTGAAAGATCGTAGACAGCGGCGGTGGTAAAGCCGTTATCTTCAGACGCCATCCATGCCACGGTTCTGGCTATCTCTTCGACGGTGATGAATCTGCCTCGCGGGATTTTCGAGCGCATATACTCGATAAATTCCGGCGTCATTTGGTCGAGGATTCGGGTGTCCGCGGTTACCGGTGTAATACAGTTGACGCATATATTGTATTCAGCCAGCTCTTTACCCAATGACTTTGTCATCCCGATCACTGCCGCTTTCGATGTTGAATACGCAGATGCGTTGGGGTTTCCTTCCTTACCTGCGATCGAGGCGGTGTTCACTATACGGCCGTAGTTCTGTGCAATCATATGTGGCACAACCGCCTTGCAGCAATAGAACACACCGTTGGTATTAATGTTTTGTACCGCGTTCCATGCCTCAACCGGATACTCCCACAGTGAGCTGGTGGGGCCTGCAATACCGGCGTTGGCGCAGAGTATGTCAATGCCGCCCCAGTCAACCAGAAGTTTGTCTACTGCACTTTGCACCTGATTGTATTCAGACACATCAACCGATTGACCGATAACGTCTCCCACGGCGGATAGTTCGGCCACGGTATCGTTGAGCATCGGGTCGACATCCCACAAGGAGACTTTGCCGCCGGATGCCAGCACCTTGACCGCGATCGCTTTGCCTATCCCCTGTGCACCGCCGGTTATGATAGCGCGGCGATCGGTCATATCGAATGTTGTTGTTTGCATTTTAGTATCTCAGTAAGTCGGTCAGGTTTGAAACACGAAAGTGTTACATTAAACAATCTGCTACGCGATTCATTATTTATGCAATATGAACCATAACGAATGAAGATTCAATTGGTGGACAGAGAAATAGATTTTGTATCCACATAACAATAAGACTGTCGGTCAGAGTAACAGAGGCAGGCCGCGATGGCTTCTGGCGTCATAAGCTAGCCGGGCAATAGATTGAAGTCAAAGTTGAACGGTTCGTCCAGAGCGATACACGCCAGAATAGCCTCTGTGAGAGGCAGGGCCCGGGCATTTAGATCGCCACTGTCACAGGCGGTGCGAAAACCTGACATGAGCTGGCGACCTGTATCGACACCCTCTACTGTGACGCCACGCATTGTTGTGTTTTGTACCTGCGAAAGGTGTTCACCGTTGCCAAGGTGCTTGCCGAGTCGGCTGTTTCTGCCACCGCCGACGGTGACGTGCAGATCACCCATACCTGCCAGATCGAATGCCGTGGGAATCGTTGATTGTCGTTGACCCTCTTCCGATGCATCAATACCCGGCTTGCCAGCGGCATTCACAATCCATTGACTGAGTATGGCAATTTCGTGTACTGCCTGATTAAATAATGCTGCCAGCGGGTTTTTGGCATGGCTGTCTTCAAGTTGATAGGCGCTAAACATCGCACTGACTCCAATGCACATGAAATTCTTTAGCGCGGCACAGGCTTCAAGGCCGGTAAAATCGGTGTGTGTAGTGATGCGGTAGTAGTCTGTTTGCATCAAGTGTCTGAGTTTGTCTGCACAGGCTATATCGTGTGCTGCAAAACTGACCCGGGTCGGGTAGGCCATCGCCAGCTCACGGGCAATGCAGGGTCCGCCGATACCGATGATGCGGCCGGTGGGGGTCGTCATTTGTGAATTGATGTATTGCGCATAGGTTTGCGGTGCGGCGTTGGCAACGGGTCCCTTTACGAGGCCCTTTGTCACCAGTGCCAGCAGATCGGGGGAGGCGTTGCAGCGTTGTATTTCACCAATGGCCCAATCGACACCGGCACTGCTTACGCCAATGACTATGATGTCTGCACTACAAAGCGCGTCCTGATTCTGTTCTGATGAAAGTGAGTACGACAGCGTGTCAGGAAGTAATACATCAAGTACCGGGTGTCTGCCGGTATCACGCAATTTCCGGATGATGTCGGTGTCGAGGGGTGAGCCGATAAGGGTGACACTGTTTGCAGCCGACGCCGGTACGGACAATGCGCTGCCCATTACACCGGCACCGAGTATTGCTATTTTGGCCATGACTTAATCGCCGATTTGTTTAGTGGTGGTTGTTACACCGGCATTGTCGCGACGAAGTGTTCGAGACCTTCGCTATCGTCGACAATATCCAGCATGCTGAAACGATCGCGTATGTAGCGTGCGCCGATCACGGCCTGGCGGTAGAATTCTGCATCAAGACCCAGATCGCCGGCAGTCCGCTGGCAGCCGGCTTGCTGCATGGATTCACTCAGCGTGTCATAGGGCAGCATCACTTGTTGTAGACGCGAGCGTATTTCCTGCCAGTCTGAATCGAAGCGCCTGTTTAGCTGATCTGCAGCTTTCTGGTCTAATGACTTGCGACTGGTTTCATTGATCATATTGTCGACGTTATCTGCTCCAAAACGCGACAGCAGATCGTCTTTGTCTATATTTGTCGGGCGCATAACCGGTGGTGTTTTATTATTGAGTATCTTGTGGTGCAACTGTGACATGGTAATTGTCGCAATCCCCACTTGTTCACCGTGTGAAGAGCGTGGGTGTTTATCGCCTGCAAACATGTCGATATAGTGCGAGATCATGTGTTCGGCCATACTGCCGCTGTGAGTGGTTTCGGTAAAGCGTGTGCCCAGTCCCATCAGCGCAGAAATCCGGGTGAGCATAGCCAGTGAATCGACATGACCGGATAGCATCTCGCTGGCGCCTTTGATCATACCCGGCTCATCGTATGCCAGAAGCGTGTACGGTGTTTCACTGTAGGTTGTGTTGAACAACAAGTGTGATAATAGCCAGTCTACCTGCGCGGTCGTGCGGCAGATAACGTCTGCATAGGCGGCCGATATGAGCCGCGCCGGGCACCTGGCAAGCACCGAGAGGTCAAAATAAACACCGCGTGCGCCCCTGCAGGTAATTGATTTCTTAAAGCCGCCAAAGGAAACTGATGCGGTGTTTGTGGTGTAGGCGTTCATCGGTGAAGTGGCGAAAACTGAATAGTCACGTTTATCCAGAAAGCAGGCGTATTTTACGGTGTCGTTAACGGTGCCTGAGCCTACTGCTATTCGAACGTCGCAGCCAGGTGTTGCCATGCGCAAGTGCTCAACGCCGCGGTCTGAACACTCCGGCTTTTGCCAGACGTATTCGCTAACACTTTGACCATCTGCCCGCAGTGCATTATAGATTCGTTGTCCCATCGCATCGTGGGTGTAGGGATCAGAGACCACCGTGATCGATTTACCATGGTGTTGTTTTGCAATTAGTTGTGCTTCTGCGCCGTCAAGGCTGTCTTGTATAACGATATCCTTTACGCCGATATCGTATTGTTTTCCGGTGCCGGGTTCCCGCCAGTCGCCGCTAACGAGTTCACTAAGAATACCGCTGTAGTCAGTCATTGATTCATCCGGAAATTATTTTCTGGCAGCAAACGCTACCAACTCCTGATTTAGTTGTGCCGTTGCGTGGTATACCTTGCGATAGATTTCAATGAGCTCACGATAACGATGGTAGTTTTCCGGGTTGGGTTTCACTTCTGTAGTCTCACCTGACATTGCGCCAGCGGCATCTGCAATGCTCGGAAACCAGCCGGCGCCATACGCGGCTATCATCCCTGCACCCAGTGCCGATGCTTCAACAGTGGGACTGACCAGTACCGGTTTACCCGATACATCTGCGAGCATTTCTCGCCAAAGCGGGCTGTTTGCACCACCGCCTATTGCCAGGTAATGGTGTATCTTGTGCCCGAGTGCGGCTTCCATGTCTTCGGTGCTGATAACCTGATCGAGTGTGATTGCTTCGATAATTGCACGGTAAATGTGGGTTTCATTGTGGCTGCCACTGAGCCCCAGTAATACACCGCGTGCCGAGGTATCCCAGTGCGGATCCATTACGCCGGAGAAGTATGGCTGGACCATCAGACCGTCCGAACCGATAGGCAACTGACTTGCGGCAGACTCAAGTTTGTTAAACACACTTGAGTCTGCCTTGCCGTGTGCGACAAACTGATCGACAAACCAGTTAAGTAAAAAAGCCCCGGAGCGAAGGCAGTTCTCGTAGATGTAGCCTTCCCCCTGCGCTGCCAGCTCTGTCCGCCAGGCTTTGTCATAGCGATACCCGGAAGCCCATACGCCTGACACTACCGCGGTGCCCAGGTTGATATAGGCACGCTCGGAAGATGTGCAATTTGTGCCCAGGCCCGCGCATTGACCGTCGCCACCACCGGCGAACACCGGCAGGCCCTCTGGCAGACCGGTGAGCTTAGCACTGGCTGCCGTCAACTGACCCAGTTCAGTAGCCGGTGCATGTAAGCCGGGCAGACGCGATTCATCGAGTTGTAGAAAATCCAGTAACGGTTTGGACCAGGTTCTTGTGGTTATATCGACAATACCCATCGGGTCGGCACTGAACCAGCTGGTGCGATAATCACCGTCGCAGAGTTTTTGTACCAGATAAGACTGCACATCGACAAAATACGCTGTGTCTTTCCACGCCTGTGGCTCGTGTTCCTTCATCCATGCGAAACTGTAAAGGCATGGCGTGGTGTCCGGCGGACGGCCGGTAATCCGGTGAATTTCATCTGCTCCCAGTTGCTTTGCAACACTGACTACCTGTTCACGACAGCGATCATCAAGCCACAAAATGGCGGGGTAGGTTGGCGTGCCGTCACTGCCGATGAAAGCCAGTGTTTCGCGCTGGTTTGATATGGCCAGGCCCTGAATTGCAGTGGAGCTGATGCCGTTTGATTGTAACTGGCTAACACAATCCCTCAGCGCTTCGACACAGGACGACCACCAGTCGGCCGGGTTCTGCTCAAAACAGTCGAGCCTTGGATTGCTCATTGGTATGTCTGAACGACCAGTGGCAATGTCCCGACCGTTGTTGTCCCACGCAATCGCTTTGGTGCTTTGCGTTGAACTGTCGAGGCCAATCACCAGGCTTTGTGTGTTGTCAGCCTGCATTGTCTGGTGTCGTGATCTGGTTGGTCGAGTTGTGCGGGGCTCTGGAATTTCTCAAGTCAGAACTCCTGCCGTGTGGGGGTGACAACCATTTCCTGTATCAGCACATTCTGTGGCATCTGATAGGCGAACAGAATCATGTTTGCGACGTGATCTGCGGAGATGCCACCGCCAATTCTAACCTTGTTGTCCTTGTAGGCTTTTAAGGTATTCGGATCGGTGACGTGATCGAGTACTTCGGTTTCAATGATGCCCGGTGATATTACGATTACTCTGACATCATGCGGTGCAAGATAACCCCGCAGGCTTTCAGAGATCGCGTGTACAAAAAATTTGCTGCCACAGTAGACAGTATGATCGGGATAGACTTTTCTGCCCGCAATTGAGCTCATATTAACAATAGTGCCGGACTTGCGTGATTTCATACTATTGATAAAAGGGTGCAGAGCGTTCATCACGCCTTTAATATTGATATCGATGGTTTCATCCCACTCCTCGGGGTCCTGCGCGCCAATATCTGCAAGCCGGGCAATACCTGCATTGTTAAACAGACAGTCAACCGGACCATAGGTTTCTTCGGCCTGTTGCACTGCTGCGGCAATGGCTTCTCTGTCGCGAACATCAACAGCGCAACAGACACAGTCCGGCAGTCCGAGTGAGGTCATACGCTCAAGTCGTCTTGCCATTAACAACAACGGGTGGCCCGCCGCAGAAAAAGCACGTGCTGTGGCTTCGCCTATACCAGAGCTTGCGCCAGTGATAGCTACCAGAGGTTTAGTCATGTCTTTTACCCGACCCTGTAATTGATTAGATCAATGTTGAAAGTTACGGTTCGTATTTCGCGTTAATACTCTCGCTTGTTGTACTTCGAAGTTATTTGTTTGTTAAATGGCGGCCTCGGTATCCTTGTCAAATAAATGAACGTATTCCACGTCCGGCTGGAAGTGAATCTGCTCTCCCGGTTCCCGGATGACTCTGTCACGTGAGATAGAACAGATATCCTGCCCGGCAAGTCTGGCATAAACGTGTACTTCCGGTCCGGTGGGTTCAACCACTCTGACCACACCTGTGGCTTGTTGAACGTCTGATACTGAAGCTGATTGCTGACTGGCGGGTGCCAGGTGTTCCGGTCTGACACCGTAGTAGACGAACTGACCTGTTGTTACGTTGGCGTTTGCCGGTATTGGCAGGTGCAAGTCATCCACCGAGGCGTATCTGATGCCGTTTTGTTCGGTTATCTGACATTCAATAATATTCATACCCGGTGAACCGATGAATTGTGCGACAAAGAGATTGTTCGGATTGTCGTAAATTTCCATCGGTGAGCCGGTTTGTTCAATGAGTCCGTCACGCATAATGACTACTTCATCGGCCATGGTCATCGCTTCGATCTGATCGTGGGTGACGTAGATGGTGGTTGTTTTCAGACGCTGATGGAGTTCTTTTATTTCCGTGCGCATCTGTACACGAAGTTTGGCGTCCAGATTTGACAGTGGCTCGTCAAACAGAAATACATCCGGATCTCTGACAATAGCGCGACCCATGGCTACCCGTTGCCGCTGACCACCTGACAGTTCTCTGGGCAGGCGATCAAGGTAGGGCTCGAGTCCGAGTATGGAGGCGGCCCAGTTGACTTTTTCGTCCATGATTTTTTTATCAACCCGCTTTAGCCGCATAGAAAACGCCAGGTTCTTGCGCACTGACATGTGGGCGTATAACGCATAGTTCTGGAAAACCATGGCAATATTACGATCTTTGGCGTGTACGTCGTTTACGCGATTTTCATCGAAAAACACATCGCCGGAGGTTATTGATTCGAGACCGGCAATCATGCGCAGTAAGGTCGACTTACCACAACCCGACGGGCCAAGCAGCACTACAAAGCGGCCGTCTGCAACCTCAAGATCCAGGCTGTGCAATACCTTGATCGCGCCATACTGCTTTTCTAATTTTGATATTTTAACTGATGCCATAGCGAATCAAGGTGGACCAACATAGATTGTCTGTTCGACCCGGATCGTCAAAAACATCACGATGCACCGGTGTTGCGAATGACTAAGTCAAACAGTACGGGCTCTATAATTAAGGGACACCCTGCGAAAAATGCAGGGTGAGCTTCTCAACACAAAGGTGGTTGTTGTTAACCCAGTTCGGCTTCGTCAACCACCGCATCAACAAGTTGTGCAATCTTGTCCATACACTTTTTGGCATCACCGCCGTAGTCCTGTCCGGTGAGTAGTTTGCCAAGTTCGGTGGGTATTTCATTGTTCGCCACGCCTGCCCAGATCGGCAGATCAGGTTCTGACGCCATGGCGTTATCAATAGTCCACTTGACGGTATCGAGGTGTCTGGTTGTGCCCGATCCCTCGAGAGTTTTTCTCTCGACAATTCTGGGATCAGTGAAGGATGAGTTTCTCATTGGTGCAAAACCACCCATCAGCGTGCAGCGGGTCATGATGTCTTTGGAGCAGGCCCATTGCAGGAACAACCATGCTGCGTCAGTATTTTTTGAGTAGCGCGACAGTGCAATACTGGACCCGCCCTGGTGACCCCAGTTTGGTATCTCGCCAAAGCCGACATCGTCACGAGCTCTGAGTGAAGCGGGCCCTTGCAGTGGTTTGGCCATTTCCCATAGCCCTTTTACCTCGGAGTCATCGGCGTTCCAGCCGGGGAAAAATTCAGCCCAGCTCTGTACCAGTGCCACCTGACCGGATGCGCCCATTTGCCACTGACCATCCCAGGTTGATGTGACCGATGCAGCAGGGGAGTTTTCCAGTAGATTCATGTACCACTCCAGGCCTTCGATGCCCTGTTGGTCGTTACCGGAGAAGTTTTTGTCAGAGCCGAATATTGATCCGCCGTGTCCCCAGACTGCCTGAGTCCAGTCGCACTCCAGTGAGTAGTGTCCCGACTTTGCCTGCAGGCCGGTGCCGTAGATGTTGTTTCCGGCTTCGGCCTTGGTGATAAATTCAGCGGCTTTGGTGAAATCTTCGTAGGTTTCAGGAACCTCAAGACCATGTTTCTCCAGAAGATCTTTTCGATACATCAGCGTGAAGATTGGAATATCAAACGGCAATCCGATCCATTTGCCGTCGTATTCGCAGATCCCTTCAACCAATGGCTTGGAGAAGTCATCGAAATCAAACCCTGGCATCGCGAGATCAGGCTTTGCATTGTAGTATTCAACCGGGTCGATAGTGTCCGGAGAAAATGTTGAAGTCCAGGCCTGATCGAGATAGTAGATATCGTAGGTGCCCAATTGCCCCTGAACATCCTGTGTTGCTTTGGCCAGTACCTGCTCTAACGGCACAATCTCTATTTCAACATTGATACCGGTAAGCTCTGTGAACTCCGATTTTAACTCATTGAGTATGTTAGTCGGTGGTGTGGCCTCAGAGGTGTAGCGAATCGTTGTGCCCGCAAAAGGTTTACCTGCGTCACGCAGGAAGTCTGCAACTTCTTTCGGCGTTGTATTCTCTGCTGCATGTGCCACGTTGCCAAAGAACGGGCGGGATGATCCACCAAGCATGCCCGCTGAATAGGCTGACAGACCAACGCCTGCCATGCCCATCTTTTTTAGAAAGTCACGTTTTGACATGCGGCCCGCAGTAAACGCGTTGGCACTATCGATAATGAAATTTTGTTTTTGAAAACCTTTAAAGCTCATATTACGCTCCTAATTGTGGTTTGATGCGGCCGCTTACTCTTTGACTGCACCCATCGTCAGTCCTCTTACCAGATGATTCTGGACAAGAAGTATGAATATGAATCCGGGAATTATCGCAGCTGTACCAAGCGCTGAGATATAACCCCATTCGGATCCGGTGGATGTCACGAAGGTCGTTATTTTGACTGGTACGGTTCGTATGGAATTGGTTAGAAACAAGGATAATAAAAACTCTGTCCATGAAAAAATGAAACAAAGCACGGCAGTCGCCGCAACGCCTCCTTTGATCATCGGTAAAACAACCAGATAAAAGCACTGGAATCTTGTAGCGCCGTCGATCATTGCTGCCTGATCGACTTCAATCGGTACATCATCAAAAAACGATTTTAGAATTAGTAGTGCCAGTGGCAGGTTTATTAATGTGTGTACGAGTATTATTCCAAGATGTGTATCCCGCAGACCGAGATCGCGGAATATAAATACAAGAG
>CAKZVB010000205.1 GCA_937922015.1 uncultured Granulosicoccaceae bacterium | reverse complement strand
CTGACAGGACTATCATTGATCTGGCGTTCTGCTTAGACGTTCTTCTTTAGCGCCCCATCCCTGGCGTTTTTTCGAAGCCAGTCCCTGGCTGTACGATTCACTTTTCAAAGGCGGAAAAGTAAACAAAACGCCTTTTTTGTTTCGTCCGCTGCTGCCTTGCCCTTCGGGTTCTGAGCGGAATTTCTTGAAATCATCCTCCGTCGGGCCGCGCCAGACGCCCGACCATGGGCTGCTGGCGCTTTGTCCCGACTCCGGATGATTTCAAAAAACGAGGCAGACGCTGTTGGCAGGGAGGTGCGCTAGTTTTCCACTTTGTTTGAGATGACGGCGCTTGTAGCGCTTTGCGATGAAGAAGGCTGGTTACGGGTAGGGGCAAAGCGGGGCGGTTGTGTTGTTAGATGCAATCGGAGCCTGATCATGTAATGGTTGCTCGTCATCGTGTGCGTATTTGCTTATAATCGGCGATTGTGTAGCGGTATTTGCCGGGTGTTTCCGGGTTGAGCTACTGTTGATTCTGTGCCGGATAATGACGGAGATGCCAGTTGCGCGACGCCTGGAAACTTAAGCGGGAACTGTTGCGTGTTGGTCAGCAATTACGTGCGATCCCGGAGGCTGTTTATGAGCCTTTTTTGCAGCGACGTCATGATCGCCACATGCGGGTTGATGCGCCGGTGGTTGCGGGCGCCGTTGCTCAGTCTGAGCGGATTGCGCTTATACTCATTTATCAGCCATCGGGGTTGTGTGATTCGGTTATTGAATTGTGTGCGGATTTTATAAAGTCCGGATTCTCACCTTTTTTGGTATCAAATACAGCCTTGTCCGAACCGGACATGCAAAAGCTACTCGCGGTTACCTGGAGAATTCTGCTCAGACGAAATTTCGGCTATGACTTTGGTGGATATCGCGATGGTATTTTAAATCTGTTTTATTCACAGATTACGCCTGAACAACTTGTTGTCATGAACGACAGTGTGTGGTGTCCGGTAAATGGTGATATGTCTTTTATAAGTCAGGCCGATGCAAGGCAGGCCGATGTTGTCGGTGGTGTAATGCGCTGGCGCGATGACAGTAACTTTCTGGAATCGTATTTTTATCACATAAAAAAGGCAGCATTTGTAAGTTCTGCGTTTCAGCAGTACTGGAAAAAATATCGTCTGACCAGTAATAAATACATGGTGATTCGCCGCGGAGAGCGAGGCTTCACTGCCGCCATGCAATCAAACAACGTGTCGGTCGATGCGCTCTATCAATCCGATGATTTCTGCGGAAAACTGGCAACACAATCCCCTGAGTTTTTATGTCATACACTAACATTCGCAAGTTACAGAGACAGTCATGACGATGATCGAGGGCAGCAATTGCTGAATGAATACAGTGATAGTTCCACCTGGCGCGATAAAGCTGTTGCCCATGTGGAGGCAGTACTAAATAAGGAAGTCTTTAACTCCTCATTCTGTTATGCCTCAGTGAAGCTGTTTGACTTTCCATTTCTGAAAAAAAGTCAGGACCCGATCAATATCAGATGGCGTAATAAATACACCCAGGCTGTAGAACAAGGTGTGCTGCAATCACCCCCACATACGATATGGCGGGAATTCAGCGGTTGATAACGATTGTCGTAAAAGGCCGCGCCGGTCTGCTGTCAGCGTTGGTGTATACGGTGCAGTTCGTCCAGGGTTCACGCGATCAAACAGTACAAGCGGCCATAACCCATCACTGATACGGTGCTGTCTCTATCGCGTACCGGCCAGTAATCAGCTGGCCGGTATGCGTTAACAGGGCTGTGTCAATATCGCTCCCGCTGGCGGCTATCGACCGGCGACTATCAGAGACTGTTTTAAAGCATTGAATTGAATTTCAGTAGCTGGCGTATCAGCAGTAGTCACCAGCTTGTAGATCATCGAGGTACCGGGCTTGACGGTTTCGATGTGCTGCATTGCCTCTCCTTGCACACCGGGGTTGGGGCCAGCAGAAGTGACGACTTGAAAATCCCCGTTATCAAGTACCGTATAGTAGACCACAGCAGTATAGTCTTCCAAGGCAATGGTGTGAGCCTGCATTGGCTGCAGTTCAGCGGGGATGAGTTCGACAGCATAGGTGTTGGCGGCAATGGCCAGTGAAGCGCCAATGATGATGTTTCGGATGGCAGCATTCATGTTAAATCTCCATATTTGTGAATAAATGATTGGCCTGGCAAGATCCCCTTGCCACACACTTAGTATCGGTTTGTAACGCCACAATCACCAGAAGACTATTACCGGTGAATTCCGGTAATTTTCACGTGGTTAAGAGGTTTTCAGAAGGCAGATAGCGCAAATCCAGGGGACAGAGACGGCACGGTTGTGGATGGCAAGTCTATATAGCTGCAAAGGCAGAGCGAAAGAGCAGCAGACAGAGTAGAAAGTCAGAGCAACTCAAGCGTTGTTATTCCAAACGAAGTGGAGAACCAGCGGACCTCCCCGATAACAGCGTCTGCCTTGTTTTTCAAACCTATCCGGAGTCGGGACAAAGCACCATGGATGGTGCGTGAGCGCCAGCAGCACAGGGATGTGCGTCTGGCGCGGCCCGACGGAGGATGGGTTTGAAAAATTCCGAAGGAACCCGCAGGGCAAGGTAGCAGCGGATGAAACAAAAAGGCGTTTTGTTTACTTTTCCGCCTTTGAAAAGTGAATCGTACAGCCATGGATGGCTTCGAAAAAACGCCATGGATGGCAAGTCTATTTAGCTGTTAAAGCAGAACGAAAGAGCATCTGACAGAGCAGAAAGTCAGAGCAGCAGACAAAGCAGAAAGTCAAAGCAGCAGAAAGAGCAGAAAGTCAAAGCAGATGACAACACAGACCAAGAGAGCAGTCAAAAGAAAAATTTGATTACTTTCCAAAAGTAAGCCGCCAGAGGCTAGATCCGCCGATGCATCCCCAGCAACTTATAAACCCCGTAAGGAAAAGTTCTCTTCACGACTCGCCCCATATTCGCAATTCTCACTTCCAGAGAATGAATCTTTGCGGTGTTTTCAAAGTGCGATCGAAACAGCGAGTTGTTCTTGATTGCCGCTACCAGCCCCGGCTCATCCGGCTGATCAATGAATGGTTTTTGTAATACTGCCAGTCCGTGGGAGTGAAAGAATTCGAAGATATCGTATTCGGCTGATAACTCACTTATTAACTGATCTACGCCGAAGTCTGGCTGTTTTTCAGCGGAGTCGTGAAATAACATAATGCCGCCGGCTTTGGTTTTTGGCAGCCAGGTTTCAAAATCGGTTTTGACATTCTCGTAGTCGTGCTGGCCGTCAATGAGGATTATATCTATTGAGTCGTCTTCAAACTGGCTTGCGCTATCAGCGAACCAGCCTTTGACTATATTCAGGTTGTCGTGGCCTTGTGTGTTTTCCTGAAATTGCTCAAAAACATTTCTTTTGAAGCGCCCCATATGGATGTCACCCACCCATGCGTCGAGTGCAAACACCTGGCCGCTGCCGTTGTCTGTCAATGCCTCACAGGCGGTTTTTGTGCTGCATCCGGTGAAACTGCCCAGTTCCACGTAGGTATCCGGTTGTATCGTACGCAGTAGCGCGTATAGAAACCGTTCGTGACCGTTGAACGTACTTTCGATTGAGAATGCGGTTTGGCAGGCATAAGAATGGGTGATGAATTCTTCAATCCGGGCTGGTGTCATTGGCAAAGCGGTCTCTGTATCCAGGGTTAACGATTTAACTCTGGCTATTGTACTGTTTGCCAGCGAAGTATTTTTCGTTTTATCTCCAGTTGTGTGGTTCTAAGATTGTCCAGCTTGTTTGATAAAGAGTGTATGCGCTTGCTGATGTTCTTTTTGTTGTCACCTTCTTCCATGCCGGACCTTCTGTAACGGGCGTTGTCAAGATCGAACTCTGTCTGCCGGAACTGTGCAGAGATATCGTTACTGGCAAACCTCAACCCCAGTATATAGTGTTTTAAGAATTCGGCTTGCTGATCGGCCGGGCATATGCCCCGGTAGTCATCATTGCGGGTGCCGACGTCGATGGCATTTTCTGGCAGACAATATTGCGTTACGCCCTCTCTATAGCCGATCAGATAAGTTTGCTTGTCTGCCGCTACGCCGTGTTTGGCGCAGGCTTTTGTCCGGGTTTCAAAGCGGCTGGTGGTATTGCCGCGAGTGGCATCTTTGTAGCCCGCTTGTTGCCAGTTTCCCTGCAGGCAGTCTTTTTTGCTCATTATGCTACAGCTTTGTATAGCCAAAGAAACACAAACAATAATCAGAGATTGGATTTTCGGTTTGAGTGTGACGTCTTTGTTGTTCATTGAATGATCCATAGTGTTATTTGAATTCGCAGAAGCAGGTGTCGTATGTTGATAAAGCCTCTACTTTACACCGTAGTTCTATCACGCTTTGCCATCTACTTGCTGAATTGAGGCAGGTTATACGGGTTATCGCAGGCTTTGTTTTTGTAACATTATTGAATCATCATAATGACAGAAAAACCGCAGATTTATTATCCACAAAAGCTGTGGATAACTTAGTGGATAAAAGTGAAAATCAGGGGCTTCAGGGGCAATGAATCAAGGGTTTATGTCAAAATGATTACTTTTTGAGCAAACATTTTATATCATTTAAAAACAACAACTTAGTTAGTTGTCTTGTTGATGTCTCACGGCTATATTTCTATTATGCCAACTTTTTGACCAATATTTTCCCAGACTGTGTATAACCTTCCGCCAGGAAAGGCTTTTAGTGTTTGCGTCAAGTGCTTTTTTGGACTTTTTTTGTGTTTTTTTTAGTAAAACCAGCTTGCATGGAAAGTGAATATGAGTTAGTGGAAATCCCGCGAGTGAGTCGCAAGGTCGCCCAGCATCCAGGTGTTGTCTTCAACGGTTCTGGCAATTAAATGTACTACCTCTCCTTCGCGTTGGGTAGTCCCTGAAATAACAACTAATCGTGCGCCTATCACCGCTTTGCGGCATCGCTCAGTCACGTTCTGCCAGATGACCACATTTGCCAGCCCTGTTTCATCTTCTGTGGTCATGAATATCACGCCCTTGGCGCTGCCCGGTCGCTGGCGAACTTTGACCAGGCCGGCAATGCGGGCAAACTGACCGTTTGATTTTGTAGCAAGCCATTGCTTTGTGGTGAGGACGCGCCGTTTGCCCAGTTGCTCTCTGAGTAGCGCCAGAGGGTGGCGGCCCAGAGTAAATCCCACGCTTTGGTAGTCTGCAATGATGTCTTCGCCTTCACTGATCAATGGTAGTTGCTGCGGGATGTCGGCCGCAGAGGCCTCATTCAGCATGCCTGGCAACTGTTCAACCCCTAGCAGATCCCAGTGCGCCCGGTGACGATTGCCACTAATTGATTTCAGTGCACCGGCGGCCGCCAGTGCCTGTTGGTCGCGTGCGTTTATGCGAGTGCGACGTACCAGATCTTCGATAGAGCGATAGGGGCCGTTTTCCAATCGTTCGTACAGTAGTCTTTCAGTGCCATTGCGCGACAGGTTCTTTACCAGTCGAAAACCAAGGCGTACGGCGAAGTCTGTTCCATGCGGTCGCGCACTTTGTTCATTGGGGTGGGTATCTTTTGTTGCTATTTCCGGGGTTGCTGTTTCCAGGGTTACTGTTCTCTGGTTTTCTGCCGGTCTGGCTGCTTTGGTTGCTGGCAGCGGTTCAAGAAAATGATCTCGCTGGCTTTCGTTGATATCGACTTCGTACACTTCAACGCCGTGACGCTTTGCATCTGCCACCAGATCAGACGGCGCGTAGAAACCCATCGGCAGGCTGTTCATGATGGCGCAGCAGAACGCTGCCGGCTCGTGGCACTTTAACCAGGCCGACACATACACTAATAGTGCAAAGCTTGCGGCGTGTGATTCAGGGAAACCGTATTCCCCAAAACCCTGAATCTGGCGGAACACGGCATCGGCAAAGGATTCGTCATAACCGTTGTTGTCCATGCCTTGCATTAATCGTTTGCGAAAGCGATCTACTGTGCCGACTCTGCGCCATGCCGCCATTGAGCGGCGCAGTTCGTCTGCCTCTCCGGGGCTAAAGCCTGCGGCGACCATGGCAAGCTCCATGACTTGTTCCTGGAACACCGGCACGCCGAGGGTGCGTTCCAATACTCTTTTAAGTGCTTCATTGGGATAGGTCACAGGTTCCAGTCCCTGGCGTCTTTTAAGGTAGGGGTTGACCATGCCGCCCTGAATCGGTCCGGGCCTGACAATCGCCACCTCGATCACCAGGTCGTAAAAGTTTTCCGGTCGCAGCCGTGGCAGCATGGACATTTGCGCGCGCGACTCTATTTGAAATACCCCTACCGTATCTGCCTTTTGAATCATCTGATAAGTGAGGGGGTCTTCTGCTGGCACGCTGGCCATGCTGTAGTTGGTGCCACGGTGCTGATGAAGCAGTGCAAAGCACTTTCGGATGGCGGTCAGCATGCCCAGCGCCAGCACATCAACTTTTAATAAACCCAGATCTTCAAGGTCGTCTTTGTCCCACTGTATAACGGTGCGATCAGGCATTGACGCGTTTTCAACGGGCACCAGTGAAGAGAGTGAGTGGTGTGAAATAACAAAGCCGCCAACGTGTTGCGACAAATGACGCGGAAAGCCGAGGATCTGTTCCATCAGCCAGGCAAATCGTTTCATCAGCGGGCTGTCTGCGGCAAACCCCATTTCGGCCAGGCGTTCGGGAATGACGTCGGTGCCGTCCCACCAGGCCAGTGACTTGGCCAGCGCGTCTATCTGATCTTCCTGCAGGCCCAGCACCTTGCCCACATCGCGAATGGCGCTGCGGCGTCTGTAGCTGATGACGGTAGCGGCAAGTGCCGTGCGGTGACGGCCGTACTTGCCATAGATATATTGAATTACTTCCTCGCGCCGTTCGTGTTCGAAGTCTACGTCGATGTCTGGTGGTTCATTGCGTTCACGCGAGATGAAACGTTCAAACAGCATGCTCATACGCATCGGGTCAACTTCAGTGATCAGCAGGCAAAAACACACAGCGGAATTTGCAGCTGATCCACGACCCTGACACAGAATGCTGTTCTCACGGGCGAAGCAGACGATGTCGTGTACGGTCAGAAAGTAGTGTTCATAATTGAGTTCTTCAATGAGTGACAGCTCTTTTTCGATCTGTTGGTTTACCTCATCACTGGCACCTTCAGGCCAGCGGGTTTTCGCGCCCTGATAAGTCAGCTGGCGCAGGTAGTTAATGGCGGTATTGCCGGCGGGTACCAGTTCATGCGGGTATTCGTAGTGCAGTTCATCCAGATTGAACTGGCACATTGATGCGATTCGACTGGTCTCTTGTAGTGCAGCTGCGGGGTAGAGCTGCGCCAGTGTCTGCGGGTGGCGCAGGTGTCGCTCGCCGTTGGCGTAGAGCCTGCGACCGGCATTTTGCAGCGTGCAGTTTTCCCGTATACAGGTCACCACATCCTGCAGGGCTCTGCGCATCCGGCAATGCATATGCACATCACCACAGGCGACCACCGGCAGCTTATGCAGTGCCGCAAGCTCATGCACGCGCTGTGTATGGGCCCTGTCTGTTTTTTCGTGCAGTAGTGTCAGCGCCAGCCAGGCGTGTTCAAACGTTTGCCTGAACCACTGCAGTGTGTTTTCGCTGGTGTCGAAGGAGGCAACCGCCGGAGGCACCAGTATCGCTATGCACTGCACAATGTTATCGAGGCGGCCGGGTGCGATCAGGTATTCGCCCTTGGGTGCATTGCGCCGGGCATCGGTAATCAGGCCGCACAAGCTGGTGTAGCCTTCGTGGTTGCGGGCCAGCAGCAACAGCTTGAAGTTGTTGTCCAGCAGCAGTTCTGTGCCGATAATCAGCTTCAGTCCCGATTTTCTGGCCTGTGTGTGGGCGCGAACTATACCGGCCATTGAACATTCATCAGTGATGGCCAGTGCTTCGTAGCCCAGCTGACTGGCGGCATCGACCAGTTCTTCCGGGCGAGAGGCGCCGCGCAGGAAGGTGAAGTTTGAGACGCAGTGGAGTTCGGTGTATGTTACGGGGGTGGTCATAGTGCTGTATGTTTATACAACATTTGTTCGGAGTTGGCTAGTCCTCTGACGGGTTGCTTTTAGAAAGTAATCAAACTTCCTGCTTTGGAGGCATTTTTTATCTAATCCATTAAAATGCGGCGCTCTAAATTGCATGCCCATCGCCTATAGGGTGCAATGGTTCACAAAATTATAATAGCCGAGAAGATTATACGTAGATTTCTTGTTGTGTACTCGCTCAAAATGACTTTCATTCTAATACAATCGTTGCGGTTTATCGCCGGCCGCTGAATAACGGTTGTGCTGGTCGCATTTAGTTATTTGTTCGGGAGTAAAGAAGTGAGAGAAAAAGCGACGCTGTTGTCCATAGCAATTAGTGCGAGCGTAGTGCTCTCTGCGTGCGATGCTGTTATGTATACACCGGAGAGTGCCGAAGTTAATATCGCGCCTATTACAGATGACAACGGAAATATCGTAAACCTGTTGATACCCAGAGCAGCTGGTGCCAGATCGTGCGATGACTACCATCGCATAGTAGCTGCAACAAGTACTGACACTTACGATGACAGTTTTACGCCCTCTAAAGCTATCGACAATAACCTGAATCAAAGCTCCAGGTGGTCATCAAAAGGAGCGGGCAATTCGATTACGTTTGATCTCGGGCAATCGAGACCTGTAAACAGCCTTAAGACTGCGTGGTATAAAGCCAATCTAAGAACGGCCTACTTCGATGTTGATACGTCCATTGACGGAAACGCATGGACCAATGTACTCTCCGGCGCATCCGCACAGGGTACCGAAAGTCTAATCGCTTTTGATCTGCAATCAACCAATGCACGATATGTGAAAATAATTGGCCAGGGAAATTCTTCGTCCGAATGGAATAGCCTTATCGAGGCTAAAGTGGCTGGTTGTTCCGACTCTAATACACCCACATTTCCGACTACTCCACCGCCATCGCCAGAGCCACCATCCAGTTGTAATAGGCTGGACAATCTGCAAATCAACAACGCATCTTCGGCTTTTGACTATGACGGCGGCTATAGTCCTGACAAAGTGATCGATAACAATCTGGCAACAAGTTCCCGATGGTCTACCAACGGAAGAAACCGCGATGTTATTCTGGATCTTGGCCGTACCAGTGTCGTCCGATCTGTCTCTACTGCATGGTATAAAGCCAATGTTCGAATGGCGCTTTTTGATGTGGAAACGTCTAACAACAAACGTGACTGGCAGTCAGTTAGTAGTCAGGCCAGTGTTTCAGGTACGCAGGGCATGCGCACCCTGAACGTGAGAGACACCACTGCCCGATATGTTAAGGTAATCGGTCAAGGCAACTCGGCCTCATCATGGACCAGCTTGATTGAAGTAGATGTACTAGGCTGTGGCACTGTCGACAACAACACTCCAACGCAGCCTCCGGCAACGCCAACTTCGCCCGCGACACCTCCAACAAACTCTATCGCTCTGATTCAGCGCCTGTTCGATATAGAAGGTGGCACTAATGACCTGAACCCGCGCCGTGGTGATAATCTTGTATTTGACGCACTGGCGGCAAAGCACGTAACGCCAAACGGTAACGGTTGGAGACACGAGTATAAGATGGCCAGGGAGAATAGACGGAGAATGCACGAAATTGATGAAACGTTTTCTGCGACTATTACGCCATCACTCTCTAGCGGTTCAAAAACAATCGTGGCGCAATATCACGGTGGTGGGCTGGGAACCCTGGTGAAGCTGTACATTTCAGATACCAATGAAAAAAACCTAAGCGATAGCCTTGGTGACAATGGCGTATTCGATCTTTATGCGCGTGTTAAAACTAGTAGTTCGAGCAGCGAAACCGTTGTAAAGTTTGGTACGATTCGAAGCGGTGAATCGTTTGATCTGGTACTGAAAAATAACCGTGGTCGAGTTACTGTTTCAACGCAGGGAATCTCCAGAACACTGTCAGTTGACGATAGTGACGGCGCCTACCTTAAGTTCGGTAACTACCTTCAGGCTCAAGATCCTATCACCATGGAGAAGACCTCTGATAGCGATGACTGGGCGAGCCTTTATAGACGTCTTGGTATAACCCGAAGCGTAGTGACGTTCTCAGATGTGGGGTATCAGACTAACAACTAATCATAGGTAACGCCTGGTAGCTGTGTTTAATCTGATGTCTTGGTATTGCCGATTCTGACGGTTGCAATCAATCGTTGAATCGCGCGCTATATGTCGCAATAGTGAAAACTCAGGTTGAGTAAAAGAGCTGGCATCACCAATTGATACCAGGAGTTTGTGCTGCAGTAGCAGAGGTTCTGCAGCGCAACTCCTGGCTCTGTCTAAACGAAACCAACTATGAAGTCAGGTTATAAGCGCGTTCGCCGTGAGCAACCAGATCCAGCCCCAGTTCTTCTTCTTCCTCGCTGACTCGCATTGGTGTGATTAGCTTGGTTACCCAGACAATGATAGTGGTCATGACAATTGTGAAGACACCAACCACCAGTAAGCCACCCAGTTGTTCTGTCGCGCCAGCATGACCGAATATCACCAGCATCACAATGCCGAACATACCACCCACACCGTGGACAGCAAACACATCGAGCGTGTCATCGATATTAAACGTATTCTTCACCACGCCGCACATGAGCTGGCACAGCACACCGGCAACCGCACCAATTATGAGTGCCTGCACCGGATCAACTGAACCCGAAGCCGGCGTGATGGAAGCAAGTCCTGCAATGGTTCCAGTCACCATTCCAATGAGCGAGGCCTTTCCGTGTCGCAGACGCTCCCATAAAATCCACGTCAGTGAAGCCGCAGCAGCGGAAATATGCGTTACGGTCAGCGCCATTGCAGCACCCCCGTCAGCAGCAAGCTGAGAACCGCCGTTAAATCCAAACCAGCCAACCCAAAGCATCGCCGCACCAATCATCACCATTCCGGGATTGTGTGGTGGTATCGATTTCTCTTTTCGATTCCCCAGAAAGGCCGCCAGCACCAGTGCCGCAAGTCCCGCTGTTTGATGCACTACAATGCCCCCGGCGAAATCGTTGACGCCGTTTTCAAACAAAGACCACTCAGCACCGGCTAACAACCCGCCGCCCCAGATCCAGTGCGCCACTGGCGCATAGCAGAGAAGCATCCAGAGACTGGAAAAGATCAACACAAAACCGAACGTAATGCGCTCTACATAAGCGCCGACAATCAGAGCGGGGGTAATGATGGCAAAAGTCATCTGAAAGGCGAAAAAAAGCACTTCCGGAATGGTGCCTGACACCGTGTCAGCATCTATGCCGTTCAGAAACGCCTTGCCAAGGCCGCCCCAATACGCGTTGCCATCACCAAATGCTATTGAGTAACCCACTGCAAGCCAAAGGAGGCTCATCAGGCAGGCGATTGCGAAACAATGCATCAATACGCTTAATACATTGCGTGAGCGAACCAGGCCGCCATAAAAAAGTGCCAGGCCCGGTAGCGTCATGAATAAAACCAATGCGGTCGCTACTATTATCCAGGCGGTATCTGCCCCTACCATACTGTACCCCTCCAGGTCACTGATCAGTTATGAAAACCAGGGTGTTGATGCTTCCCGGTTTTGTTGTAAGCCGCGCACCATAACAAATAATCCGGCTGTTTTAAGTAGCGTGTGTGCACCAAAATGGTTAGGGCTAAGCACCAGATTGGAGCAGAATGAGGCTGTTCAGTCTTTACCGGCAAGGCATCTGCTTGTCCACCACCAAAAGGCCTTTGTAGCCCGCAGTTTTCAGAGAGGGAGCGAAAAAACATCACCAGGTAACTTTGACGAAATTTCGCACAAAAATGGTGCGCTGGCGTTTTGAAATAATTGCCCGAATTTGAAATTATCGCGAATCTTCATCTACCATCACCCGGAGATAAAAATTCGCGCCCCCGACCACCTGTGCTGTCCGGACATCATTGCAGGTCCCGAATACCGGAATCATTTGCGGTCATCCAAAAGCTCAAGGGCCCGTTGCGCTCGTGATTTTGATCAAAGCCGGTACCTGCAGTGTACGGGTCAGCCGGACGCTGAAACTATAAGTATGTCTGCCGTTTTCGCG
>CAKZVB010000204.1 GCA_937922015.1 uncultured Granulosicoccaceae bacterium | reverse complement strand
TCCAAACCACTTTTTGGGCACCTTTTTCAAAATAGCAGTGTGTCTATTCGACGCCAGAAGAAAATCTGGCGTCACATCTCGGCCAATCCTCCTCGGCACCTTTTTGGTACGTCAGCGGGCCACGTTTCTCAGACGATTGGCCGACCTGTAACGCCTAATTTCCTCTGCACGCCGAATCCTCATGAATTATCCAGGCTAGGAGCCTGCGCGGCAGAACCTCTGCTACTGCGAACGCGCCCTGACAGTGCGTTTTTATCGATCATTTTCGTTACGTATGAACAACTATGCGCCTCAAATGATCGTGAAAACGCCCTCGCCATGGCACGTTCTCGCTACGCAGACTTCTACCGCGCAGACTCCTAGTAGTAAATTACGGCTGTCACAAAATCGATGGTTACAGAAAAAATCTGAAATCAGACTCAAAACGGTCGCTCAACAATGCTAGCGGCACGAATTGCGGGCGGTTGATATATTTTCTTGAACCAGTTCAATCTGGCTGGCGTGAGTGCCTGTGACGAAGGAGTGTTTTTTGATAACTGTGTGCTTAATGTGTTGTGTTTAAGTTTTCTAATGCGCTGCCGTGGGGCTGTCTGTGTTCAGAAATATGCACCCGGCTGGCATTGCAGAATCGAGCTTGAATTTTGACTGTTGAGCCCCTGATTGCCAGGGGCTCAACGGCAGAGTGCCTTGTGTGTATGGGCGATATCACGGCCATACACAATTAGTCTTAATAGACTGCCAGGGGAGCGCCGGCGGATCCGGTGGCGCCTTTTATTGATACAGGGTTGAATATATATGCGAATTCATACACCCCGGCGTCGGCCAGCTTTTCAGTGGCAATATTCTCGTGGATGAATATACCGTTTTTGGTGATGAATTCCTGATGCACCGGAAACGCGAGCTCGGGATCAGGGTTTGGCACCACCTCTACGGGCCAGGTATCAGCACCGGCGATGGCTATGCCGGCTTCGATTAAATAAGCCGCAGCGTCCAGACCCAGGCCGGGGCAGCCTGAATTAAATTTTGCGTTGTCGGTTATCCAGTGCTGGCCCCAGCCGGTATGTACTAAAACAACATCACCTTTGCCCGGAGGTGCTGTGCCTTGTTTTGCCAGTGCGGCCTTTATGTCGTCTGCGGTTATTTCTTCGCCGGCTTCCATGGCTCGACCTTTTAACGCCACCATGTCGATAAGAATGCCACGTGTGAAGAATGGTTTTACATGTTCAAGGCCCAGTTTTTTTACACCATATGAACCGATAACTTCTGAAGCGGGAATGCCGCCGTAGAATTGTTTGTGCTTATTGCCGATGCCGATATGCGCAAGGCCGTCAAACTGGGTGCCGACCTGACCAATCTCGGTGGCGAGAAAATCGTCCATCCAGATAACATCGTTCTTTCCCAGTGGACCACCAGCGAGCCCGCCGGTGCCTCGTACCGCAAACACTCGCGAACCAAATAGTGGCATTTCTGCTTCATAGGTGCGACCTATTGAGACAACGGTGCCTGTGGACATCAGCTTCATTGCCTCTAATGCTTTTTCAGGTGTCATCAGGTTTGATGCGCCGGCCATGTCGCCTTCACCGTAGGGAGACTTGAGCATCGCGTGGCCGTCAGCGTTTGCGTAGCTGATGGTGCCCAGCCCGATGGCGGTGAGTATGGTCAGGGTGAGTCGGTAGTGTTTAAACACAGATTTCATGTTGTTTCTTCCTTTTTGGGATTTTTAAATTATCGCACTGTGAGGAAGTTAAAAACCAGAGTAACATTCAACGTAAAAAATAGTCGATATGTTATGTGTCGATGATTTTTAATATTAACGCTTAAGTACATTGCAGCAGCTCCATCACCAAACGCAGCTGCAATCAATGGCAAATGATACTTAAGCAGTAGTAGTTTTCCCCCGATACTGCCCGGGTAAAGTTACTCCGATTTTTTGCAATTAACAACACTAAGTATGAATCTGGCATAATCGGGTAGTGGCAGGTTGTATTTACATCGAATGAGGACAGGTCAGATTACAGAACATTCTTTTCCAGTCTGAACATAGCGCGATGAAAAAATATGCAACCACTGGCTGATGATCTGAACAACATCGCAAGCGCGCGAGACAGCAACTGACCAGAGCGCTGATGGCGTTGGACAAGGCTTCAAGGTAGTCTTTTTCAGACTCAATTTCAGGGCGATCTGAAATGTCCAATGGCGTCGTGGGTCGTCTGTTTTCATTATTTATTGCTTGAATGCATAGCCTGTTGGCCTTATATAGCAGCAAAGTATTACGGGAAGGCCCACAACGCGGCATCCCGGATCCAGTATTCGTTCCGGTATTTAGCGTTGTCTGCACGAAACCAGACTTCATTCACTCCTGCAGGAATATATTCATTGATTCCTGCACCGGTGTAGTAGGAGCGAAACTTGTCGAAGTTATTTTCAGGCTCTGGCTGCATGGTCGGCTGATGCCAGCTACCGCCCTGGTCAAATGAGACCTCTATCGTTGTTTCACCTGCGGCATCGTTGCCTGTACCTGCCGTTAGGGCATTAAATCGCAGTTTGCTATTGGCAGGCGCAGGGCCATCGAAGTAGACAATCAAAGGCGCTGTGTCTGTGTCCCTGTGTTGCTGCGTTCTTTGCTGCGCTTTGATAATCGTGAAGGGTTTTCCCGGCGACAGATAAAAATTGTCCCAGTGATAGGTATTAGGATGGCAGAGACTCTGGAATGCTGCACCTGGTTTGTCATGCGGTTGCTGGACGTTCTCCGAACATGATTTTGTGGTGTTATAAGCATAGTGAGTAAACTGAACAAGAAGCTCATTGGGTAGCTCGGGCACAATATAATTTCCCACGCAGCCATTGCCGTAGTCAGGCATGCAAAGAGATACCTGATCCCATTTTTCCGGCTGTGCTGACCAACCCGACTCTGTGGGAGTTTTTAACACGCTTAGTCTGAATCGTGCACGTGTTCGATTATCAGTTACATTATGCAGTGTGATGTCGGGGTCGTCTTGTCCATTGAGATAGTCATACATCACCTGGTTGTAACTGGTGTGGGTGATCACCCAGTCTTCGTCTTCCGGTGCATCTGCATAAAGTTCCAGTCGTTCGGGGTTACCGGGATTGGCGATCTGTGCTCTTTTGAATTCCGCTCCGGGTTCTGCCGGATCGAAGTACTTGCCATCGATCATGAACAGTCCGTTTTTCATCATCAGTGATCTGAATACATTAATAGTACCCATGATATCGGCAATGCCATTAGCGCCTTCGTCAAGACTGGTGTTGATATTAAATCCATTAATGGCTTTTCCGTTGGCATCGGCAACGACATCGCCCTCAGGCAGTTGCAGGTGTGTCTCCAGAGGAGTTAAATCAATTTGCCAGTAGTCCCGACCGGCAGTGCGGTAAGTGGACACGCTGAACTCCACCACACCACTGCCTGATGTGGTGTCCAGTAAATGATTGGGTGTTAAAGTCAATTTTGATGCACCACGCCCGTAGGCGGCTGTCATCAGGTGATCGGCGCACACATAGATCATATCTTCATAACGAAGTATCGGGTGGAGTCCGCTTGCATCGGTAAGGTTGCCTTCAAACTCCGGTGACCAGTACAAGGACAGGTTATTTTCATTGCCGTCGTACTGCGAGGGTATAGTGAAAAATTGTTCTATGAAGGTAAAACCGCGTTGATTATTTCTTGTGCTGTCGACTTGTTGTGACAGATCAATCGGTTTACCGCAACGTATACCGTGATCACCCATTAAAAAGCTTTCGTTCCACCAGAAAGGGTCATTGAATCCACCACCCGTTCCCGGTTCTATAAACCCGTCTCTGGAGTGTGCTGTGATATCCCACTTTTCCGATACACCGGCAAGCTTTGCCGCGTAATTGCTGAAGTTGACGCCATCGACCAGATCAGTATGCAGATCGATGACCCCGTCTTTGTGTGTGTCTGCGGTTGGATCGGTAAGGTTGAATAGTTCGCCGCCGGTGTACTTACGATAAGTTTGATCACGAAATGACATGGGTGGAATCAGCCCGATCAGTGTGTCTGGACTGGTGCCGGTAAAGTCTTCGCAAAAGTAGCTGTCAGTGCGTGTTGAAAATTGTTCACAGAAACCGGTGTCTCCAGCGGCTTGTGTATCGCCGTTGTTGGAGGAGCCGGGGTTGCCGGAGTTGTTAGTGTCTGCTGTGGCTGCACCATGCCCGGAAGCAGCAGTTGTTGTTGAAGACCCGTTGCAGCCATTGACGAATATCACTGTGGCGGTAATTAACGCCAGCTTCGCGATGGCCGCAAACCCTTGGTTGCTGCTTATTGAGCTAAGTATCTGCACATTTGCGTCCCTGTTTAGTAAGGCTGGAGATTACACACGCGGCCTCAGTGCGAGTGTACGGCAAACCAGCAAGGTTATAAATGACTCGAACAATCAAACCACCCTTGATTAGAGGTTGTGTTTTTGAGAGTGGTCATGCATCGCCGTCTAATACGCCATCTTGATCCCGATCAATTCCCATCCATACACCTGAATCCGGTGGAACACATGTGAATGTTAAGGAGCCGTTGTCAGTGCGGGCAATAGTGCGTAACTGTTCATAGGTCATCCGTTCATTTCTTTTATCGCTTTGAAACATACCATCTGTCTGTAATAAATAGCCTCGCATTTGATCGTCGGTCACGCCCTTTACGATAAGATCGCATTCCGCCTCTGGCCGGGTGACAGAGGCGCGTTCTATTAGCAGTTCAATACGCCGGTCAGTATCAGCGGCAGTGTTTGCGTTCAGGGTAACCTGCTGGCCGACTATTGGTGCCATGTTGCTGTCGAAGGCCATCACAAAGTCAACAACCTCCCGGCGCAGGCGATCGTTTTCTGCGTCTTCTGCGGCGAAACGAAAGACACTGCCCTGCAGAAAGTTATCGAGCGTATCCATATTGCCGTCGTGCATAAATCCGTAGCCTCTGATTTGAGGGCCGAATTGACTGGCGGTAGGTGAGAAAATACCACTGTTACCGAATTTACCGACCTTCTGATACATGTTGCGTAAATGCGGAACCTTGAATTCCTGAGATATGTCCGGTCCCTCTACCGAGCTGAGTCCGGCGGTACCGAAGTGGTCGTTGTCAGGGTCCAGGGTGTGGCAATTATTGCAGGTGAAAAAAAGTCCTGTTGTTGGTTTATTCATATAAGTGTCCATACCGCTGGCCTGGCTCGAGGTCAGGCTGTTGTCCAGAGATCTGATCGGGTTGGGAGGGTAGGTCAGTGACAGTGCGAACTGTGCAAATGCTCTCATGTCATTTGCCGGTAAAAGACTTTCACGACCCAGTAGTTCGGGGAAGGCAATATTGAATTCACGAAAGGCCGCCGATTCGATTGATTCTCCGGCCGCTGCGTTGCTGCCGGTGCGATCACCGCGCCAGTGCATTGGTCCGGCATTTGTTAAGCCGCGAAAGCTCTGTGTACCCATGGGCCCTTTCAGTGGATGGAACACTGCCGGATCGTCGGGGCCCAGCAGATCGACAAAACGGTTCGGGTTGTCGACTACCGATGCATCCGGATTACCCAGGTCCCATGCCAATGCGTCGGTATCACCGAATAAATGACAGGTGGCACAGGATACATCGCCGTGACTGGAGGTCTGCGAAGCGTCGTATAGAAACTTGCGACCCTGAACTACTTTAGTAGGTTCCGGATTGAACAACGGCTGTGAATCCTGTTGCGTTCTGGTGGTGGTATCTATGATGGCTATGGAGTTGTTAAAACGTGTGTAGGCGTAGAGGCGATTGCGAGGTTGATCGAGTGCAACGCCCGTCGGCCCGCCTGCATCAAGCGCAATCTGGGCAGATGCTTCTACTGTAAAGCTGTTGTCCTGCAGGGCATCTGTGTCGTATATGGCGATTTTCTGTGACCCGAAAGCCGCGACATACAGATTTTTACCATCGTCACTGATTGTCATGCCCAGTGGTTGTGCAACAGACAGCTGACGTTGCGACTCACTGGTCGATTGCAGGTTGTGATCCAGGTGCTTGTTTAAATCGCGGGCAGTAACCGTTGATCCGTTAATCATGCTTATACGATTGCGGGCAAAGTTACCCCGCACTGTTGAGACGGTGTGGCCTTCGCCCTCGAATCGATTTACGTTTAACGCCTCTGTGTTGCTTACATAAACTGTGTCGTTCACCGGATTTACAACCATATTAAACAAAGAGGTGCCAACTCCTGCTATCTGATTGATCACCGCCGGAGTACGGGACGTGCTCAACACAAAAACATCATAGTCGGGTAGTGAGAAAGGCACCATACTGTTGTAGCTTGTGCCATCAAGGTCAGTGTCTGCGCCAGTCTCATCGCGCCAGGTACTGCCATCAAACTGTACGATCAAACCGGTATCGGGCTGGGGAGTGCCATCGCTGCTGGTGGCAGGCCCTGATTTAACCAGCTGCCGCTCGCCGATCGCGGTAGTGCGATTACCGGAATTCATCACCGCTGCATAAACCTTACTGCCATCACTGCTGGCGGTCAGCGCACGTGGAGTATCGCCAAACATGGTCAGTACCGTTAGCGGATCGCCACCGATGGTTTGTCCGGTCGCTTCACTATCAAACACCCAGACATCGGCACGGTTGGCACCGGCGGTGAACAGCTCTGCATCGATAGGGTTATCATCAGCGCCGTTTTGACCACGATGTGCGGTGGAGATATAAGCAAGCGTGCCTTGTTCCCCGGCAAAAACAATGTCGCGTGGTTCATCCCCGACCAATAGGGTTTTGATCACTCGCGGTGGTGTTGCAGCGACATCAATTATGCTGACGCTGTCTGACAGGTGATTAACCACCCATATTTCCGAGTTGTTTCTCACGGCTACGGCGACCGGCTCCAGACCCACCGGAACACTGTGCTCGAGCTGTAAGCCATCGTCGGTTATGCTCAGTATCTCCAGTGTCGATGCAGGAGTGTTGGTCGCAAACAATCGTGTGCCATCAGTGCTCAATGCCAGGGGGCGTACCTGGCCACTTTCAAAATTAACGAAGTTTGCACCGGGCTGGTCCGTTGCAGTCGATGTATCTTCGTTGTTGACAGAGCCACTTCCGCAGCCGTTCAGCCATATTGCCAAAATACAGAGAGTAAAAAGTCGCGCAGATTGTAATGAAATTCGTATGGTCACATTGAGTTCCGTTGCGGTCTTACCAGGTTATACCGTGGGCAGGCGGTTTTGTTACAAAAGTAGATACTTAGTGTAGTGGGTTTGGCCTGAGGAAATGTATCACGTAGTAACTGGTAATGAATCGCCGTAGTTTATCGGCTCGATAAACTGCACGAACAGTCGGAGACCCCTCGCTACCGTAAATTCCCTTGAATTGTTCTTGTGATGCTGGCAAACGGGTGTGAGTACGAGTTGCCAGTTTTTGCTGGCCGGGTTGTAACCTTGCGCTGCAATTGCTCTGCTGGAAAAAAGACAAATGACTCCGGGTTGTTCGTGAGAGTTACACCGTCAGACACCAGTGTCAGGGTGGTTCATCCGGGTATATCGAAGCAAAAAAAATTGA
The DNA here is from genome assembly GCA_937922015.1 of uncultured Granulosicoccaceae bacterium. GTDB lineage: Bacteria > Pseudomonadota > Gammaproteobacteria > Granulosicoccales > Granulosicoccaceae. The sequence goes on along the minus strand of CAKZVB010000204.1, from coordinate 14,001 downwards.
GTGTTATGTTATCGTGATGGCGAATAGTGCTATGCGTCGCGATGTATTCCTATTCATTTATAAGTGTATTTCACTGGAGTGAAAAAGTGCCACTACAATCGTCCAGATTATCAGGCTTCCATCAGTTGGATGTCACTACCCGCCAGCAGCGTGTGTTTGATGCATGTGATATCAGTGAGGAGGTCTCAGATCTGTTTGTACAGCACAGCGCACCGATGCTTGGCTGTGCAGATGTGATGATTGAAAATGCAATTGGCTCCTTGAATGTACCACTTGGCCTAGCGACCAACCTGATCGTTGATGACATTGATGTGCTGGTGCCGATGGCAACTGAAGAATCATCTGTCGTTGCGGCATTGTGCAATGGTGCCCGACAATGCAGGGACAGTGGCGGTGTTAAAACAACACAGGTAGGTCAGTGCATGATTGGCCAGATTCAACTGCTGGATGTTAGTGATCCGCAAGCCTGCACTACCACGTTGTATCGGCACAAGGAAGAGATAAGAGCGTTGTGCAATAGCTGTGATCCTGTACTTTGCTCGGTCGGGGGCGGCTTTCAGGATATGCAGGTGAGAACCTTGCCTGTTACACCGGCGATGATTGTGCTTCACCTGCATATTGATGTAAGAGATGCGATGGGCGCAAATGCCGTGAATACAATGGCAGAAACGCTGGCCCCTTACATAGAACAATGGACCGGTGCGCGCGTTGGACTGAAAATATTATCTAACCTCGCAGATCAGCGTACAGTGCGCGCTACCGGAGTGTGGCCGCTGAACTCAATTGGTGGTGAGGCAGTACGCGACGCCATGCTGGTGGCCGGGCAATTCGCCACCATCGATCCGTATCGCGCCGCTACCCATAACAAAGGGGTTATGAACGGTATCTCTGCGGTGATACTTGCAACTGGAAATGATACACGCGCTGTCGAAGCGGGCGCTCACGCCTATGCTGCCAGAGGCGGGCAATATACCGCGCTGACCCAGTGGGAGCAAACCAAAGAAGGTGATTTAGCAGGGTCGATAGAGCTTCCAATGCCGGTCGGGATAATCGGTGGAGCAACCCAGGTGCACCCGACAGCTCAGTTGTGTTTGCAGTTAATGAATATTGACAGTGCAGCCCGGCTGGCCTCTGTTATTGCAGCTGTAGGTTTAGTGCAAAATTTCTCTGCAATGAAAGCGCTGGCAACAGAAGGCATACAGCGAGGTCATATGTCGTTGCACGCCAGAAATATTGCGCTGGCAGCCGGCGCTAAAGACAATGAGGCAGATCAGGTTGTCGCTGAACTCATTTCCCGACAATCCATCAACACAAAAACTGCAGCAGAAGTGCTTGAAAGGATTCGTGGTACATCGGCTTTGTAATGGATGAGAGCGGCAATGGCGACTACCACCTGCTTTTGATGTTGCCTATATAGTTTTAACTCGTCCGGGGATCGGCAGCTCAACCTCAAATGAGTCCGAATGGCAAGCGGCTGATTATGCATTGGACGTTCAGGTAATGTCTGAGCAAAATGAAGGCGCAAGAGAAGACAGTGCGGCTGAAACGCCGGGTTGGTTTGATACACGATTATCCGGTAGGAGGATAATTTAATGACAACAATCGTGTTGGTGCATGGAGCCTGGAGTGGCGCCCATGGCTTTAGGAAAATTCGTCCGCTGTTGCAATCGGCGGGTCATGAGGTCTTTACTCCGAGCCTGACAGGTATAGGAGAGCGATCGCATCTTGCCAGCCCGCAGATCAATCTGACCACACATATTCATGACGTGGTCAACACCATCCTGTATGAAGATCTAAGCGACATAATGTTACTTGGATTTTCATACGGCGGAATGGTGGTAAGTGGTGCCCTGCGACATGTTGGTGATCGGGTAAAGGATCTGGTGTTTCTGGATGCGTTTGTTCCAGCCAACGGTGACAGTGCTGATACGTTACGTGGATCCGAAGGTGCAGGGAAAATCAGTGTTGGCCAGGAATGGGTAATGGCGCCGGTCAGTCGGGCAATGGATGATCCGGCAGATTCGGCCTGGTATGGGCCCAGACGTTCGGCGCAACCTTCTGCAACATTTTCAGAGGCTGTCGTTTTACCATTAGCGCTCGAGGAACAAGGATGCAGTTTAAGCTACATAAAAGCGACGGCAGATGATACCGAAGCCGGGGATTCTGCTTTCTGGCAGGCAGCGAAAAACGCTAAAGAGTCACCGAAGTGGGTTTATCATGAAGTGGCCACCAACCATATGGTGGCGATAAATCGTCCACGTGAACTTGCCGATATATTGCTGTCGTCTTTATCCGTCACAGCCCACGCCAGGTAAGGCGCAAGTCAAGAGCGGTAACTTAGTGAGACACCAGGCTTTAACGCTTAAGTTTGATTTCAGATTTTGATCTCTGCGGCCTGTTGTATCCCTTTAAAACTTGTTACCCGATTCAGGTATGTGACAGCGATTGATCAAGATCCCAGAGAATATCGTCAATCGCTTCTATACCCACAGAGATGCGAATCATATCCGGGTGCACGCCGGCACGAACTTGTTCTTCTGCGTTAAGTTGCCGATGTGTGGTTGACGCCGGGTGTATCACCAGTGTTTTTGAGTCACCGATATTGGCAAGGTGACTCATGAACTGTGCGTTGGCGATGAACTTCTCTCCACCTGCCACACCGCTTTTCACACCGAACGTCAGCAATGCGCTTGCGCCACGTGGCAGGTATTTTCGGGCTAAGTCGTAGTAGCGGTTATCAGGCAGACCGGGGTAGTTTACCCAGGCAACCTTCGGGTGATCTTTAAGGAAGTTGGCGACAGCCAGTGTATTTTCGCAGTGTCGTTCCATACGTATGTGCAGCGTTTCGAGCCCTTGCAGAAAGCTGAATGCGTTAAAGGGACTGAGGCTTGGTCCGAGTGTTCGCAGGTATTCCATGCGTGCTTTCATGGTAAAGGCAAAATCACCGAAGGTTTCGTAAAAACGTACACCGTGATAGCCGTCGGATGCGTCTACCATGGCGGGGAAGTTTCCGTTGTCCCAGGGGAATTTTCCGGATTCGACAAGGATTCCACCAATTGATGTTCCGTGGCCACCGATAAACTTGGTGGCCGAATGCGTGATTATGTCTGCACCGTGCATGAATGGTTTACACAGCACCGGGGATGGCACAGTGTTGTCGACCACCAGGGGGATTCCCGCTTCGTGAGCAATGGCAGCTACCGGTTCTATATCAAGTACGTTTAAATTCGGGTTGCCAACGGTTTCGGCGTACAGCAGCTTGGTGCGCGGTGTTATTGCACGGCGAAAGTTCTCTGGATCGTCCGGGTTGACAAAGTGTGTGGTAATGCCGAGGCGACGAAAATTTACGTCAAGCTGTGAAAAACTGCCGCCATACAAAGTGCTGGCAGAAACAATTTCATCACCGGCATTCACCAGTGTTAACAGCGTGATCATCTGTGCAGACATACCGGAAGACACCGCAAGTGCAGCGCGACCTTGTTCGAGTGCGGCGATTCTTTCTTCAAACATGGCGTTGGTCGGGTTTGTCAGCCTTGAATACACATTGCCGAAGGTCTGCAAGTTAAACAGTGCGGCGGCGTGATCGGCGCTGTCGAAGACGAATGAGCTGGTCTGGTAAATCGGCGGTGCGCGCGATCCGGTAACCGCATCTGGTATCTGGCCCGCGTGAAGACATAATGTTTCGTCGGCGAATTCTCGGTCGGTCATTGATTAGTCTCTTGAATAAACATTAGTGTCTAAAGAACAATGTGTCTCGGTCGTTTGGCAGAAATTATTCTGGTGTTAACCCCCGCCCAGTTAAGTCCGCCAAATAAACGCGCGTACTCAATCTTTACACAGCGATCCATGATGACACTCAGTCCTGCGGACTCGGCGATTTGTTTTGCTTCCTCGTTGATCACGGAAAGTTGCATCCACAATATCTTTGCGTCGATATCAACAGCCTGTCGGGCGAGTTCGGGCATTTGTTCGGAGCGACGGAAGCAGTCAACCAGATCTACTTTGTGGGGAATGTCATGCAGGGTAGGGTAGCATTTGCGGCCCAGAATCTCTGGCACCGTCGGGTTAACCGGTACTATTTCGATGCCATGATCGATCAGATATTTTCCCACAAAGTAGCTGGGTCGATGCGGCTTGTCTGACAAACCAACCATTGCTACTACGCGTGATTCACTTAGTGCACTATGGAGTTGTTGGTATGACGCCATGAATCATTTTCCTGCTGTTATTGGATGATGCGACATCGGCGGGTTGCCTGCAATTGTTTTTATAAACAGATCATACGCAAAGTAGGCGCACGATGCTAAGCCGATTGAGCCGATGATATGCGCTGGTCACTTTACCTGGCCAAGCGACAATCCTCTTGCAATATGCCGTCTGATAAAAAATACCAATAGAACTCCCGGTATCAAGGTCAGTACGCTGGCGGCTGACAACAGCCCGATTTGCATACCGCCTAATAGTCCGCCGGCGCGTCCCATCACCGCCCCGATGGGTTTCATATCGATGGTGGTTAAGCCGTTCGCCAGTAGTAATTCTATCCATGAGAACATAAAACAGAAGAAAGCGGTAACACCGATGCCGGGTGCGATTAACGGCAACATGATTTTAATCAGAAACTGTGGTTTTGAATAACCGTCAATTGCTGCAGCTTCATCGAGTTCTCGAGGTATTGATGACATAAAGCCTTCAAGAATCCACACCGCAATGGGCACGTTGAACAGACAGTGGGCAACGGCCACTGCCACGCTGGTGTCAATGAGTCCCAGATCAGAGAACATTTGTACAAAAGGGACCAGTAAGATGGCTGGCGGAATCATGCGACTGACCAGAAACCAGAAGAACAGATGCCTGTCTCCGGTGAAGCGGTATCTTGAAAAGGCATAGGCTGCAGGCAGTGCAACTGTTAATGACAGCGCAACATTTAGAGTGACGTACTTTATGGCATTGAAGTAGCTCAGATACCAGGCAGAGTCTGAAAATATCACCAGGTAATTGGCCAGTGTCGGTTGAACTGGCAGCAGCGAAAAGGAAGATCGAATCTCGGCGGTGCTCTGGAAGCTCATTTTGATAAGCCAGCACACAGGTATCATTAAAAAAAGCACGAACAGGGCTGGCAGTATTGAGGGGCGTGACTTCATTCGTCGGTCCGCAATACACAAAACAAAGACCAGCAGACTGCCAGAATGATTAGAAAATAGATCACCGAGATTGCGCCGGCCTCACCCAGATCAAATTGTATAGAGGCTGTTTGAACCAGATCTAATGATAAAAAAGTAGTCGAGACACCTGGCCCGCCACGGGTTACCACGTAGGGTTCGGTATAGATCATAAAGCTGTCCATAAACCGAAGTAACAATGCAATTAACAGAACGCGTTTTAGTTTCGGGTATTGTACATAGCGGAAGGTATTCCATTTGCTTGCGCCATCTATTGCTGCTGCCTGATAATATTCTTTTGGTATTGACTGCAGGCCTGCGTAACAAAGCAGTACCACCAGAGCAGTCCAGTGCCAGACATCCATTATTATAATTGTCGCCCAGGCAACAACAGGATTATTGAGGTCGTAGGTGAAGCCAAGTGCAGTGGTGCTGACACCGATTAACCCTGCTACCGGATCAACCAGCACCTTCCAGATAAACCCGACCACAATCCATGGCGTTAACAACGGCACTGCCATTAATACAATGTAGAAATTTGACAGCATCCCGCGGGCGGGCATTTTCAGGGCGATAAGGATACCCAGTGGTATTTCTATCAACAGTACCAGTGCTGAAAATGACAGACTTCTTGATAGCGACTGATAAAACTCCGGTGATGTCAGCGTCTGCTCAAACCAGCGTGATCCAACCCATACAAACTGATCACCGGCAAACACATCCTGCACAGAATAATTGACCACGGTCATCATTGGCAGAACTGATGAAATCATCACCAATGTCAGTGCTGGTATTATCCAAAGCCACGCTTTATTGTTCAGGGTCCGAACCACGTCAGTGCACCGAATACTTTATTTGAAATTAATACTACCGCATTGGTGCCGCGCTGGCATTTTTCTCTCGGACCGGCTCCAATACCGCAAGATTTGTGAAACGCCTTTGTGAAATGATGCTTACCGAACCAACGGAATAACATTGTGTCTTTAACTTACGAACAGCGTGTCTTACGGGTACTGCAGTACATCCATGAAAACCCTGCCGGGGATCTGTCGCTTGATGCGCTTTCAGAAGTTGCATCGATGTCACGATTTCACTGGCACCGGGTGTTTCAGGGAATGACTGGCGAGACCTGCGCGCAGGCAGTCAGGCGGATCAGGTTATATCGGGCGGCTACGTGGCTGGCGAATGAAGACTCGTCAATTATTGATATTGCCACTCGTGTTGGCTACCCGAATCTGCAAAGTTTTACGCGTGCCTTTGGTGAAAGATATGGTGTTCCTCCCGCAGCGTTCAGGAAAACCGGTGATATTGATCTGTCGGTTAATTTAGAACTCACGCAAGGGAAATTTACTATGTTTGATGTTGCTATAGATACGGTACCGCAACGCCGCCTGGCTGCACTGCTCCATGAAGGTGCCTACACAGATATAAATTTATGTTTTGAAAAGCTCAGCGCTATGGCGGCAACGGAGAATTTATGGCCTAGAGTGCGAGGTATGGTGGGCGTACATTACCATGATCCCAATGTGGTAGCGCCGGCTGATCTCAGAGCCCATGCAGGATTGATCATTGCTGATGACAAGCCACTGCCTTCGGCATTGGAAGAGGTATTGCTGCCAGCAGGGGAGTGTGCTGTGCTGAATTACAAGGGGCCCTATACCGCCATTAAGGTGGCCTATGATTACCTGTATGGCGACTGGTTGCCAAAGTCAGGACGTGAGCCTGAAGATACACCGGTGTATGAAATGTATCTGAATGATCCTGCGCAGGTTGCCGAGTCGGAGTTGCTGACAGATATTTTGTTGCCGCTCGTGAGCAGGGCTTGATTGACGGGTAAGTTCTAAACGCGCTGGTAGTGCTGTGTAAATAGCGGGACGGCGTCGCCGTCCCGTACTCTTTGTATCTGTTAACCCAGTAATGCACGGGTTTGTTCGGCTGGCAGCCGTGGACCGAAGTGAGTCACAATCTTTGAGGCGGCGCGGCTGGCAAGTTCTGCGGATTTGACGAAGTCCATGCCATTGGTCAATCCGTACAGAAATGCACCGGCGTACATATCACCGGCACCGTTGGTGTCGATTACTTCGACCTTGTCTGCCGGAATCTTGTGCATGGTGTTACCGTCCCATACCAGTGATCCTTCTGCACCAACTGTGATCGCAAATTGCTTTGCCAGTTTTTTCAGTGCTTCGGCGGCGGCTTCGACGCTGTCTGTTTTGGTCATCAGGGTGGCTTCGTCTTCATTGCAGAACAACAGGTCGAGATCGTCGCCAGCCATTTCCAGCAGTCCGTCGTGAAAGAAATTTACCATGTTCGGATCGCTGAGAGTCAGCACAGTGGGCACGCCGGCATCTTTTGCCAGTGCTGCAGCTTTGACGGCGGCGGCTTTGCCGGTGGGGGAGGCAACCAGGTAACCTTCCATGTAGACGTACTTGGAATTGGCGATGGCCTCTGCGGATACTTCTGATTCAGACAGATTAACCGTGACCCCCAGATAAGTGTTCATGGTGCGGTCCGCGTCTGGCGTGACCATCACGATGCACTTGCCGGTATTGCCGTCACTTCTGGTGCTATTGTCCAGATTGGTGTCGACGCTGCAGTCTTTCATATCGGAAAGGTAGAAATCTCCCAGTGCATCATTGGCTACCTTGCAGCTGTAGAATCCGGAGCCGCCCAGTTGTGCCAGCGCTATGACCGTATTAGCCGCTGACCCGCCGCTGGCTTTTTTATGTGCTAAATCACCCAGTTGGGCAACCAGCTCGTGGTGTCGGTCCTCCTCTATAAGAGTCATCAGTCCTTTGTCTACGCCGAGCTCTGCCAGTTTTTCGTCTGACACTTTAAATTCCATGTCGACAAGGGCATTGCCGATCCCGTATAAATCGTATTGCTTCATGTGTTCTCCGCTGAGGGGACTGATTTGGATAGGTTTAAGTGCCTTTTCCATCGCGGACAGCGTGGGTTTGGCATGAATATTTAGACTCCTGGAGTAGTGTAGACCAACTGCTGGCACGGTGCGGTTGCAAGTTGGATGTGGTCAATCGCAACAAACCACCCGGTACTCGTGTAAAATACCGGGTCAGCTGATTTGCTTTTCGCTATTCTATTACTCAACCACACCATCCGCTCTTAATTGACCGAAACTGACGGAAGTTTATTCAAATGCGTTCTCACTATTGTGGCGTTGTTGACGCCGCGTTTATTGATCAGGAAGTTACTCTGTGCGGCTGGGTGCACAAGCGCCGTGACCATGGCGGGGTGATTTTTATTGATCTGCGTGATCGGGAAGGCCTGATCCAGGTAGTCGTCGATCCTGACACCGCAGAGATTTTTGCCATCGCTGAGCAAGTGCGAAATGAATTTGTATTGAAGATTAGCGGCCGCGTGCGCAATCGTCCGCCAGGCACCACGAATGACGATCTGAAAACCGGCCAGATTGAAGTATTGGCAAAAGATCTGGTGGTGCTGAATGCGGCAGAGACACCACCGTTTCAGCTTGACGATGACGACGTACAAGAAGAAACCCGCATGCGTTACCGTTATGTGGATCTGCGCCGCCCGGCCATGCAGGCACGTATGCGGTTGCGCTCAGCGGTAACCCGCGCGTTGCGCAGCTCACTGGATGAACAGGGTTTTCTGGATGTGGAAACTCCCATTCTAACCCGTGCCACACCCGAAGGTGCTCGCGACTACTTGGTGCCCAGTCGTACTCATCAGGGCGAGTTTTTCGCATTGCCGCAATCGCCGCAGTTATTCAAACAGATTCTGATGATGAGCGGTATTGATCGCTATTATCAGTTTGCGCGTTGCTTTCGCGACGAAGACTTACGCGCTGACCGGCAGCCTGAATTCTCGCAGCTGGATATGGAGCTGAGTTTCGTTGAAGAGAAAGACATCATGGCAGTGACTGAGAAGATGATGCGTGAACTGTTCCAGAGCCAGCTTAACGTCGCACTGCCGGATCCGTTTCCAACCATGACATACGCCGAAGCGATGTTGCGCTATGGGTCTGACAAACCAGACCTGCGTATTGATCTGGAGCTGGTAGAACTGTCGGAAGAATTGAAAAACGTGGAGTTTAAAGTTTTTTCAGGCCCGGCTGCTGATCCAAACAGTCGTGTCACCGCGCTGCGTGTGCCCGGCGGCAACAAGCTTACCCGCAAGGAAATAGATAACTACACTGATTTTGTAGGACGATACGGTGCCAGGGGTCTTGCTTATATTAAGTGCAACGATATCACCACAGGCAAAGAAGGCTTGCAGTCGCCTATTGTTAAAAACCTTGACGATACAGCGCTTGCAGCCATCATTGAACGAACCGGTGCCCAAACCGGCGACCTGATTTTCTTCGGTGCTGGCAAGTCCGGCATGGTCAGTGATTCGCTTGGTGCGCTGCGTGTCAAGCTTGGACAGGACCTTGGTCTGGTCGCCGACGGCTGGCGACCTCTTTGGGTAATCGACTTCCCGATGTTTGAGTACGATGAAGGCGCCAAGCGCTGGTCTGCTATGCACCATCCGTTTACCGCGCCGGCATCTACTGATCTTGAACAACTGCGTTCGGACCCCGGCAGTGCGCTTTCCAGGGCCTATGACATGGTGCTCAATGGAACTGAGCTCGGCGGTGGTTCAATTCGTATTCACGATGCCAAGATGCAGCAGCAGGTATTACAACTGCTGGGTATTGGTGACGAGGAAGCGGAAGACAAATTCGGCTTTCTATTGAATGCACTGCGTTACGGTGCACCACCGCATGGCGGTATCGCATTCGGTATAGATCGATTGGTCATGCTGATGGCAGGTGCCACTACACTGCGGGATGTGATGGCCTTCCCGAAGACTCAGAGTGCCAGTTGTCTGCTGACCGACGCGCCCGGGGCCGTTTCTGACCGGCAATTAAAAGAGTTGTCGTTGCGTCCCCGAAAAGCCGCCACTGCGACTGACGCCTGATTCGTCCCGAAGCCCGCAAGGCTAACCCTGTGAGCTATCGCCGTGCCGAATCAGTATTGGTGCTTATCTACACCGTAAAGGGTGAGGTGCTGCTGCTCAAGCGTACACCGGAACCCAGTTTCTGGCAGTCAGTGACTGGCACTCTTGATGAACAAGAGTTGCCAGCCGCTGCGGCGTTGAGAGAACTGGCTGAAGAGACTGGAATCACGGGTGTGGATCTGGTCGATTGTGATTATAAATGTGATTTTGAAATTCTGCCCAAATGGCGTAATCGCTATGCGCCGGGTGTGACCACCAACACCGAGCACGTGTTTTTGTGTCCGCTGGACCGCCCGCGACAAGTTACCCTGTCGCCTGAAGAGCACAGCGAATACCAGTGGTTGCCAGTGGAACAGGCCATCGAGACAGCCTGGTCGGTCACCAATCGTGCAGCCTTGCAGCTGTTTGTTCTGAAAAACTGACAATTCTGCAGGTCTTTCCAATTGCTGGCTGAGAGTTAGCGCCAGATCAGTTAAAATGTAGCCATGAGAGGCGGGCAGCCATAAGTCATGAGCTTTGCACCCGTGAAAATCCAGATCGAAAAGAGAGAGATATGGCTGGGCATAGTAAATGGGCCAATATTCAGCACCGTAAAAAAGCGCAGGATAACAAGCGCGGAAAATTGTTTACCAGGCTGATACGCGAAATTACCGTCGCTTCCAGAATGGGGGGTTCAGACCCGAACGCTAATCCGCGGCTGCGTCTGGCGGTGGATAAAGCGCTGGGTGGCAATATGCCGAAAGACACCATCGAGCGAGCGGTCAAAAAAGGTGCCGGTGAACTGGATGATGTTCAGTACGAAGAGATCACCTACGAGGGCTACGGTCATGGTGGTGTCGCGATCATGGTAGAGACCATGACTGATAATCGTAATCGCACGGTGGCAGAAGTGCGGCATGCGTTTACCAAGTTTGGTGGCAATATGGGGACTGACGGATCAGTGTCTTATATGTTTAATACGCTGGGGGTGTTGTCCTATGGTGAAGGTGCTGACGAAGACGCATTAATGGAAGCAGCGCTGGAAGCAGGAGCTGAAGATGTGATTAGCAGCGAAGACGGTTCGGTTGAAGTGATCACCACAGCAGCCAGCTTTGTTGATGTCAAAGAGGCGATGATTGCAGCCGGCTTCGAACCAGAGCTTGCCGAAGTGACCAAGCGTGCAGACAATGAAATATCAGTAGATGTTGAACACGGCGTGAAATTGTTGAAGTTGCTTGATGTCATCGAAGAGCTTGATGACGTCCAGGAAGTCTACAACAACGCTGAAATACCAGCTGAAGCATACGAGACTTAATCACTATCAAAATATTAATCGCTAACGCTTCAACTGTTTTGATTATTTCCGCTGAATGGCCCATAGCTGACAACAAGGCCTGTGAATAATGCGGGTTAGCGACATGAGACGGGTAATAGGCATTGATCCCGGGTCTGTAATTACCGGCTACGGCATCATAGACACTGATGGTGTCAGGGATTTCCATGTCACTCACGGAGCTATCCGGGTGGCCGGTGACAATCTGCCTGAGAAACTTGGTTACATTCTGTATGAGGTCGGTTGCATCATAAAAGAATGGCAGCCTGAAGAGATGGGTATAGAGCAGGTGTTTGTCGCTAAAAATCCCATGTCAGCACTAAAATTGGGGCAGGCGCGCGGTGCCGCCATTTGTGCAGCAGTACAACTGGGGTTGCCAGTGTCGGAGTACTCGGCGCGTACCGTTAAGCAGGCAGCCGTCGGTTATGGTGCAGCCACTAAAGATCAGATGCAGGAGATGATACGAGTGCTGTTGTCTCTGGATAAACAACCGCAGGCGGATGCTGCAGACGGTCTGGCTGTCGCCTTGTGTCATGCGCATAGCGTCAGCGCCCGCAAAGTAATTAAAAAGGATGGCAGTGTGACAGATATGCCTGAACTGACGCGTCGTGGCGGTGGCAAGCGTCGCGCTAAACGCTGGGTATCCATTCCATGATCGGTCGCATTGCAGGTACGCTGGTGTATCGACAACCGCCTCAATTGCTGGTTGATTGCAACGGCGTTGGCTACGAAATTGAAGCACCGATGCCGGTGTTCTACGACCTGCCCAAAGTCGGTGAAAAAGTGGTGCTGTTCATTCACATGGTGGTGCGTGAAGACGCACAACTGCTGTACGGTTTCAGCAGTCTCAACCAGCGCGCGATGTTCAGGGAGTTGATTAAGGTCAATGGTGTTGGTGCTAAAATGGCAGTGGCGATACTATCCGGTTTGTCGGCTGAGGAATTCTCTCAATGTATTTCCAGTCAGGATGTTGCCGCGTTAACCCGGCTTCCGGGTATAGGCAAAAAAACCGCTGAACGCCTGATCGTGGAAATGCAGGATCGCATAGGCAAAGTCGGTGGTGATCTGCCGTCGGTGTCTGCCGGTGATACCACATCAGGTGGTGCCGGCAGTGATCGAAGTCAGGCTATTGCCGCCCTTGAAGCGTTGGGTTTCAAAGGCGCAGAGGCACAGCGTATGGTGAAAGCCGCAAGCGGCGACACCGTTGAAGACATCGTACGTGATGCGCTGAAAATGGTATCTAAAAAGTAAAGTGAAGACAGCAGGGCGTACCGCAGCGCACTCACCAGTGAATTTTCACCAGGCTATAAAGCGATGAGCATTGACGACCGAGTTTTTAACGCAAGTGAAAAAGAAGAAGACGTACAAGAGCGCGCCATGCGTCCGCAAACGCTTGCCGACTATAAAGGCCAGCCAGCGGTCAGCGAGCAGATGGAGATTTTTATTGGTGCTGCACGTGCCCGTGAAGAATCTCTCGATCACCTGTTGATCTTTGGTCCGCCGGGTCTGGGTAAGACAACGCTTGCCAATATTGTTGCCAACGAGCTTGAAGTAAATATACGACACACCTCGGGTCCGGTCATCGAGCGTGCCGGTGATCTGGCCGCCTTGCTGACGAACCTTGAAAAAAATGATGTGCTGTTTATCGACGAAATACATCGCTTGAATGCGGCTATCGAAGAAGTGTTGTATCCGGCGATGGAAGATTTTCAACTGGACATCATGATCGGTGAAGGCCCGGCTGCCAGATCCATAAAAATTGATTTACCGCCATTCACTTTAATAGGTGCGACCACCAGAGCCGGCTTGTTGACCTCCCCCCTGCGTGATCGTTTTGGCATAGTGCAGCGACTTGAATTCTACAGTCCCGCAGATTTAACCCGTATCGTGGTTCGTTCAGCCAATGTGTTGCAGGTGCCCATCAATGACGGAGGGGCCGGTGAAATAGCACGCCGATCACGAGGAACCCCCAGAATTGCCAACCGCTTGTTAAGGCGAGTCAGGGACTATGCGCAGATGAAAGGCGATGGCTCGATAAACCGGGAAATTGCCAATGCAGCGTTGAACATGCTCAATGTAGATGAGCTTGGCCTGGACAACATGGATCGCAGACTACTGTTTGCCATCATCGAAAAGTTCGATGGCGGACCAGTGGGTGTCGATAATCTGGGCGCTGCAATCGGTGAAGAGACCGGCACTATAGAGGAGGTAATAGAGCCCTACCTGATACAGCAGGGTTTGATGATGCGGACACCGCGCGGCCGGACGGTTACACGTGCGGCCTGTGTTCATTTGGGGTTGCCAGTGCCGTTGGAGGCAGAGTCGGCGGCTGATACTGATGATTTGTTTGGAACCCGGAGTCGGTAGGGGGCGTTGCGCACCGGGCGTTTTTTGATTTCTTTATTTGCTTTTAATTTGGCAGAAGAAAAGTAACCAAAATTCTCCTTATGCTTTATCCGCTGCTGCCTCGCCGTTCGGGTTCCTACGGAATTTTTCGAAATCCCCCTCCGTCTGGCGCGGCCCGACTCCGGATGATTTTAAAAAATTCCG
>CAKZVB010000203.1 GCA_937922015.1 uncultured Granulosicoccaceae bacterium | reverse complement strand
CAAATAAAATTAACGTAGGTCAATGCATCGAGGTCATCAACACCGGTATCAGAACCCAGTGCCCATGCCGCTTCGTATTCCAGACCGCCGGAATTTCCCCAGTACTCCGGCTTGTCTTTGACGGAAAAATGCTCACGGTCGATGGTTGATATACGCTGACAAGCGATCGTGCAGGCAAAACAACCACCGTTACGGGTTAGATTGGGCTTACCATCGCTGGCACGAGGCTCAAGCATGGCTTCGCCGGAGATTTTCGATGCACCTTCAAACTGGGATTCACGCATATTTCGAGTTGGCATCGCACCAACTTCATTAATAACGTTCATCAGAACCTGAGTACCAAGCGCAGGCAGCCCTTCACCGGTCACTGCGTTTTCGGCCAGTACCTTTTTGCCCGCAGAAACCGCAGCCATAAATTTTGCCGGATCCTGAATGTTGCCGACGCCTAAAGTACCACGCACGGTGACAGCCTTGAGGTTCTTCGACGCCATGACAGTACCTACGCCAGATCGGCCTGCCGCTCTGTGCAGATCATTGATGACCGCTGAATAGAGACAACCGGCTTCTGCAGAACGCCCAACCACGGCGATACGCATTTGCGGATCCTGATGCTTGGCATGTAAAAGTGAGTCGGTTTCCCAACACGACTTGCCCCACAGATCTGCTGCTGAGACCAGAGTTGCGCTGTCATTTTCAATATTCAAATAGACTGGTTCGGGCGATTTTCCCTCGAAAATGATCATATCCCAACCGGCACTTTTCAGCTCAGCGCCAAAGTAGCCCCCTGAATTAGAGCAGGCAACGCTGCCCGTGAGCGGGCTTTTGGTAATGACTGAGTATCGGCCGGCAGTGGATGCCATAGTGCCGGTCAAAGGGCCAGTGGCCATAATCAGTTTGTTGTCAGCACCCAGTGCATCACATTTGGGATCGATTTCTTCTGCCAGATATCTGGTCGCGAGACCGCGTTGCCCTAGATATTGATTTGCCCAGTCCATATTCAGTGGCTCTGGAATGCATGTGCCATCAGTTAGGTTGACACGTAGTACTTGTCTGGTCCACGCCATGATCTATCCTCCTGTGCTTACAGCGTTGTCGGTTTTACCAGCCCACTGTCTCATCTTGTCGAGACCGGTGGCATTGGCGTCTACATAGGTTATCGCAGCTGTGGGACAAGAGCTCACGCACTGGGGGTCTCCACCGCACAAATCACACTTCACCACCTTGCCGGAGTCTGCGTTGTAGTTCACGGTGCCGAACGGACAGGCAATCGTACACACTTTACAACCCACACATAGATCTGCTTTGACGTCTTTCGAGCCCGTGACGGGATTGAGTACAATTGCGTCTACCGGGCAGGCCTGCATACACCAGGCTTCATCACACTGCGTACAGGTATAGGGGACAAACCTGCCTTCTTCATGAAAACTGAATACCTTGATTCTTGATTTGGCGGTATTAAAAACGCCTTCGTTTTCAAGAGAGCAAGCGATCTCACATTGCAAACAGCCCGTGCACTTACCGGGATCGATGTTCAGCGACTTAAGCATTATGTGCTCCTCCGTACATTATTAGCTTCTTTATTTTTATCGATAAGGAGCCGTGGCCGGATCCCACCCTGCCTATATTAAATACCACAATTCAGCAGTAGTCTACAACTTGTATGGCATAAAGAGTTCGAGTGGATAACACCAGTCTAATGTTCGCGCAGGGGAGGAAGGGAATGCAAAGAGGTTCTGGCGCAGCAACAGACAAATGCCGCCGCGCCGTAGCGAACAAGGTGTATGGTTATGGCGTTATTTAAGTGCCAAAACCTTTTATTTCGGAACCGGATCCAGGCTCAGGGCGAACCGGGCTGGTTTGGCGGCCTTGCAGACGGGACCACCGATCATGCGAAGTTTTCTTGCCGAACTGATGTACATACTCAGCCTGTTCGGTGGTTTGTATGGCTCTGTCTCGCACACGGCGAACTTCAATAATCGCTCGATCAGGTGCCATTCCCATATCTACCAGTAATCTGGCGGCCATCATGCCGGTTCTTCCCAGACCTGCCAGACAGTGGAGAATTATCCGTTCACCGGCTGCAAGAGAGGCACATATTTGCTGGCTTTCAACCTGCCACGATTCTTCGAATCCGTCTCTGGGTACGTTCATGTCCATAATGGGCAAATGTCGCCACCAGAACCCGGCAGCGGCGAGCTTAATCCCCAAATCGCCCAGTCCCAGACCTTCGAGTTCATCCTCTTCATTAAGGGTAATAACGCCGGTCGCCTGCCACTCCTGCATCGCTGCAATATCGCTTTTCAGGTAGCGCTGGGTGTTTCCACGACGATGTGCATCAATCCGTACGCCAGGACACGCACACATGCCGATTACACCGGCTCTGCCTGGAATTTCCAAGGTGAAAATCTGATTTGCGTTCTGACTCGAAAGTCCAAACATGTTGTTACTCCATTTTTGGGGTCCATGCAGGGCATGAATTGAATCAACGTATTTATTATTGTTTTTTAATACTGACACTTACGTCATTGCGTCAGGATCGGGCGCTATAGATAGCGACTGAACGGACTCAGAGTGAACCGCTTTCAGGCGGAATTGTCCTTTATTTACCTAAAATGCTCGGTATCTTCTAATTGTTCAATGCCATGTGTCATGCATCGACATCGGAAATGGCGCAGCCGGACACACCCAGAAGCACCATTTGTAACACAGCGAGCGATATAGATCAGCCTGTGGTTCTTTACATAGTAACCTATTTTGCTCAATTCCAGGACAAACACAAGCATCGACGGTCAATTGATCGCAAAAATTTGCAGTTGGAAGATGATCACTGCTTCTGAGGTCGTCACATTACTCAACACTGAGCAACAATTTCAAGATAGGGGTTAGATCGCCGATTTGACTAAAAACAGATCTGTCTATAACAGGCTGAGTTACCAGGGTGAGACCAAGCAAATGATTTCTTCAGAAAAACATCAAAACGATGATCAGCAACTCTCAGAAGTCATGGCTCAGCTCGAGTCTTTCATCGTTGGCAAAACCCATGAACTTAAACTGGCCCTGGCCACGTTGCTCGCCGGCGGTCACCTGTTGGTAGAAGACCTGCCCGGAGTTGGCAAAACAACCCTGGCCAGATCACTCGCTGCAACACTGGGTCTGAACTGGAATCGAGTTCAATTTACCAGCGACCTGCTGCCGGCAGACATCACGGGTATTTCGATATTTGATGTCAGTAGCCAGGAGTTCCGCTTTCATCACGGACCAGTTTTTACCTCTTTGCTGCTGGCAGATGAAATAAACCGGGCGCCACCAAAAACCCAAAGCGCATTGCTGGAGGCGATGGAAGAATCTCAGGTGACCATCGATGGTCAGACCCACCAGCTTGCCAAGCCGTTTTTTGTTGTCGCAACGCAAAATCCACTGGAACAACTGGGGGTCTATCCACTTCCGGAATCACAGCTGGATAGATTTCTTTCGTGCATAGAAATCGGCTACCCGAGTTCAGAGGCCGAACGAGTACTACTTACCGGTGGTGATCGCCGACAGCTGGTGGATGAAGCCACACCCGTAATCAATCCTGAAGATGTACTCTATTGGCAATCACGAACCCATCAGATCTTCACCGCCCCTCCAATACTCGACTACACGCAAAATCTGTTACAGGCAACGCGGGAAATGGCCGGCAACGGCGCCTGCAGTACCGGCTTGAGTCCGCGCGCCGGCCTGAGTCTTTTGGCTATGAGTCGGGCGTGGGCATTGTTACACCAACGGGACATGGTACTCCCTGAAGACCTCCAGGCCGTATTCCCATGTGTTGCCGCACATCGACTATCAGGTTCACTAAAACGTGGCACCCCGATCGCGATGGAGATTCTCGACGCTGTCGATATTGTCTAAACGGCTTAGCGTGAGCTGCCACGACATGACCTCTACCACATCTATGCCTCTGCCCGAGCAGCATCCCACACATCGTTTTAAACAACGAATGTTACGGACCAACGCTTGCGACGTACTGCCTGTTACGTTGCGCCATGAACGCATATATATATTGCCTACCAAGCGTGGGCTGGCCTTTATAGCGGTTGTTATGGTGATGCTGTTAGCATCAATGAACTACGGATTGAACCTTGGGTATGCACTGAGCTTTATGATGGTCGGGCTGTTTGCCTCCTGCTTATTATCCACCTATCAGAATCTTGCACGGCTGGAGCTACAGTCAATTGCCGCTACCGATACTTTTGCAGGCAAACAAGCGCATTTCGTTGTCACTTTTGCAGAAAACCGGAAACGGACTCGTCATTCGATCAGTCTTACTGTCGAGGGGGCCTCTGACCGCATCGACGTAAAAGCAAACTCATCAAAAAGCGGCACACTTAGACTTCAAGACTGCAGCCGGGGTTTGATGAAGCCCGGTCGCTTGACAATCTCAAGCGACTTTCCACTCGGACTGTGGCGTGGCTGGGGCTACATCCACCCCCCCGTCAGCACTTATGTCTACCCCCGGGCTGAGTCTCCTACAGCAGAGTTTAATAATCATTCCGCCACCACCAGCGACAAAACCACAAAACAATTTGGAGAGCAGGAATACAAGCAACTAAAACGTTATCAAAAAACAGACTCCCTCGGCAGCGTTGCATGGAAACAGGTTGCCAAAGGTGGTGACTGGTACAGCAAGGACTTTGAACCCGAAAGCACCAGTAACAATACCGTGATTAGATGGCAGGACACACCGGCTAATTTCACGCTCGAACAAAGACTATCAAGAATGTGTGCATGGGTAGTCGCTGCACAGGCAGACAACATATCCTTCGGGTTTGAACTACCGGGCATCACTTTAAAATCGCAATCCGGACCAGAGCACGTAAAACACTGCCTGCGGTTGCTGTCAACCTATAGTCTGCCCGAAGCTAACCCGGTGAAAAACCGATGACAGCGAAAAGTATCGAGCTACAGGCACTACGACGCAGTACCCGCCGCATCCTGGGGATTACCGTACTACTAGCTCAGGCACCACTGGTGTTTCATTTGCCATTGTGGATTTCAATCCCCGGCATGTTACTGGTGCTATCGAAGGTAGTGCCAACTTTCGACAGGAAAAACCTGATCTCCCCCCTTATGATGACACCGCTGGTTTTGCTGGCAGCGGCTGCTATCGTTTTTCATTACGGGCACTTCTTTGATCGCGACCCTTGCGTAACATTTCTTTTTCTACTGGTAGGTTTTAAATTCGCAGAAAGCAAACGGATTTACGACGCCAGCCTGGTGATCATACTGTGTGCGTTTTTACTGATGACCCAGTTTTTCTATTGGCAGACGCTGGCCGCCGCAATGTTTTCAATACCGGCAATATTTTTTATTGGCCTGTCATTTTTCTCACTGCAGCGCGGTTCTGCCGAACTTGACATGCGCACCATGGTAAATATCACCTCGCGGCTACTGCTGCAGGCAATACCCGTGGCAATGTTTCTGTTTGTGGCGATTCCAAGAATCACCACACCCGGTTTGGGCGACGGCAATAATGGCAACTCACTGACCGGGCTGTCTGCACGTATGTCGCCCGGAAGCATCGCACAGTTATCCAAATCCAATGCAGTCGCATTTAGAGTGGAATTCGACTCACACACCCCCGTGCCTTCGGACTTGTATTGGCGCGGCCCGGTGCTCAGCGGTTACGACGGCAGCGAATGGTTTATTTTACCGACGCGAATCAGTAACTATTTGCAGCAAACCAATCATAGTTCCGACTCGACGATCCAATACACAGTAACGATGGAGCCCACACAAAATCCGTGGCTGCTGGCACTTGATACCCCGACATCCCTGCCTCAAAAAATTCATCGCAATGGTGACTCGGAAACCATTGCCCATATCAATCGCGAGCGCCAATTAAATTCACACATCCCCCTCGATCGGGTTACACGTTACACCACAACCTCTGCACTCACGGACCGATTCACTCCCTTATCGCAACCGGGCGCTGAATATCTGCTGACCACGGAAAGTAATCCGCAAGCAAGGACATGGGCCAACCAGTTACGCGCCCGGTTTGCAGACGACGAGACACTGGTCCGTGAAATTTTGCGATCGTTTAATACGCAGGATTTTTTCTATACTCTCAACCCGCCGCGACTTGGCAAACACTCGATCGACGAATTCCTTTTCGATTCCAAACGGGGGTTTTGTGAGCACTACGCAGGCAGTCTGGTATTTCTGTTAAGAGCCGCCGGCATTCCTGCACGGGTAGTCACAGGCTACCAGGGTGGCGAACTGAATAATAACTACATGATCGTACGACAGTCAGATGCCCATGCATGGACAGAAGCCTTCATCAACGGGCAATGGCGCAGATTTGACCCGACTGCCGCGGTAGCCCCACAGCGGATCGAAAGCGGTCTTAGCGAAGCGCTGGGTGCTGAGCAAGGCAATAACCTGCTCAGTCAGTTCGAACCAGACTGGTTGAAGGCCGCAAAATTAAAGTGGGATTCTGTCAATTACGCCTGGCAACACATCGTCATCGGCTTTGATTCCTCACGTCAAAACGCGATGTGGAAAAAGCTCGGCATAGCACGACCGAGCGCGCTTACCATTGTATTGATCATACTGGCAGCTGCTGTGTTGTGGATGGCTGCTATTTTACTCCCATCGCTGGCGTTTTCTCAGCCCAAACCGGAACCGTGCGAAAAACAATGGCAACTGATGTGCCGCCGTTTCGCTAAAAAGGGGTTGGGTCGCAACAAAGGTGAGACACCAGAGGCCTACATAGGAAGGTTAATCGCCCGGCTACCACAACACCAAAAGAATCTGACTGACCTTCTTAATGCCTACCAGACCGGTCGCTTCAGTAGACAGGGCCAGCAGCGCAACCTTCATTTACAGCAAGCCCGCCTGATGAAAGAAGCATCACAGCACATTAGCAATCAATGAAAATCGGCTAACTGACGAGTTGAACCAGTCTTTAAAAGGCCGGGGCTTCCTGATGCAAGGCAAGCGCACGGTCACTGCTTTCCAGCAAATTTGCAGACTGCTGATACTCACTGCCCCGCAGATACTCACGGCAACGCTGCAGCGCTACTTTTCTCCACTTACTTGCTTCCCTGATTTCCGGAAACGATAAGCCGGCACTGACAAGACCGCCACTCAGAAGCAGATCATCCTGGGCCTTTTGCTGCCTTAGGAACCTGGCTTGATCAAAAATCGAACGCAGCATCTCAAGCTTTCGTGAGGTATTGAAATAAGGAGAGTGATAAAACATGCCAAACGCCGGTATCCAACTGACTCTTAGTCGCAATGCGACCTGCTCACTGGCCCACACGTGAGGATCAGCCTGACTGATATCTACCGGAAAATTGTTATTGGTCCAGGCTGACAATTGCAATGCAAACGCTTTGGCATAGCGTTCGTCACCACTGCGCTGATAAGCCAGACCGAGCAATGGCCACCAGCTGTGACGATTAAGGCGAAACAACCATTCACGGTTCTGCAGAATATTACGCTGCCAGTCAATCTCGCCAACACTGTTAATTTCCGGAGGCACACCGCTCCATTCCAGATCGTAGTCAAGAACCAGATCAGCTCGCGCGATCAATTCTTCATCCGAAGCTGTGCTCACGTCAAACGCCAGGTCATTCAACTGCGTGGGCGGATTAAGCCAATCTTTCTCGACTCTTGCTTGAAAATGGCTCAGTAGAGCTGCCGTCGCCTTGATATTAAAACCGTCATCTATTCTTTCGTTAACTTCCGGTATGTCAAAAAGAGATAGAAACTCTGCATCGTTGAGATCACGTGCGCTTCTGTATCGCTTTCTAAAATAGCCGCTGGCACTCGAGAATAATGATGCGATCTCACGGCATGGGTGATTGCCGCCAAGCTCACCTATCTTTGCGCCAACATTATTTTTTGTTGCTGTCATTTGTGGTCCATCGTGCAATTGTGTCCTGAGCTCTTCTTTGCAGCCCTAAGACAGATCTTGAAATTACTGCTGGAGTGAAGAATAACCTCTTACTCAATGTTGAAAGCGGAATTGATCACCCTTTTCTAACCTGCAGATAATAGAAAAGTCGATTTGTGATATACCACAAGGACGCCTGCTTACAGTGTATCAACCGTGTTCAACCTATTTCATTTTTGCGTCAACTTACTTGCGTTTTATACAAACTCAGGCAAAAGCTCAGACTTTCTATGGTTGTAAAAACAATAGTGTAAATGGACTATCCTTTTTTACTGCAATCCATCGATCACGTATAGGCCGATACTCTTTTGTAATCTTATAACCCCTCACATATGGCGCTCCTTTTGTTTACGTTGGTCTAAAACTTGCGGTCGGTCACAATTAATTAGCTAACCTGGAATTCTTAACAGGCCTGCTGTCATGTTTTTGACGGGAGGTAAAGAAGGCCCTTAGTATTATGCAGATCAGCTCAAAGAAGTTTATCGCCGGCTCTCAGGAATGGTGCTGTTTACCCAACCTCGATGTGGCCGCCGTAAAAGTGCGCGTGGATTCCGGGGCTAAAACATCCTCAATCCATGCGTTTAATATTGAACCGTTTACCAGAAACTCTGAGCAGTGGGTAAGGTTCGATCTTCACCCGCTACAAAAAAGCAGACGTGCAACCATTCGTTGTGAATCACCAGTGATTGACCGCAGACTGGTGAGAAGCTCTAACGGCAACAGCGAAAAGCGCTTCGTCATAAAAACCCCGCTTACCCTGAACGGTGAGACATGGGATATCGAACTGTCGCTCACCAATCGAGACGCAATGGGCTTCCGAATGCTGCTTGGCCGCGAGGCGATGAGCGGCAAAATACTGGTCGATATAGAAAAGCAGTTTTTACTCGGTTCCGTCAGCGACGACGAACTTGAGCTGCTTTATGGCAAGACTATGCGCAATCCCGATTCCGGCTTGAAGATCGGGCTACTGGCCACCAACCCCGACCTCTACAGCAACCGGAGGATTCTGGAAGCCGGCGAGCTGCTGGGCCATGAGATGGTGTTTTTGAACACCAGGCAGTGCTACATGAAACTCGATGCCGACTGCCCGGCTGTGCACTACCGCGACGGTCGCATTTTAAACAATCTGGACGCAGTGATTCCCAGAATACGTCCATCCATTACGTTCTACGGTTGTGCAGTTACCCGCCATTTTGAAAGCCTGGGAATTTTTGCGCTAAACAGTGCAGACTCAATCACGCAGTCCAGAGACAAACTTTACTCTCTACAGTTGCTGCAAAAACACGGGCTGGACATACCGATCACCGGCTACGCTGACTCCCCGATAGATACTGACAAATTAATCGAAATGGTTGGAGGAGCACCACTGATCGTCAAGCTACTGGAAGGCACTCAGGGTCGTGGCGTTGTGCTTGCTGAAACCACCAAGGCGGCTGAAAGTGTAATCAACGCAATGAAATCATTGCGAGCAAACCTGCTGGTGCAAGAATATATAGAAGAGGCAAGTGGCAAAGATATTCGCTGTTTCATGATCAACGGAAAAGTAGCGGCGGCTATTCAACGTGAAGCAGCCCCTGGTGAATTTCGCGCTAATCTGCATCGTGGCGGTAAGGCCACGTTAATTGAATTGACACCAGATGAAGAATCCCTTGCGATCAAAGCAGTTAAAACCCTGAACCTGAACGTGGCCGGGGTGGATATTATTCGAAGCAGCCGTGGTCCGCTACTACTGGAGGTGAATTCCTCACCAGGCCTTGAAGGTATTGAAGCGGCTACCGGGCAGGACATGGCTTGCCTGATGGTAAAAGCAATAGCTGAAAAATTAACCGCTCCTGCTGGTCACAGGACACTCGACGCCGCTTAGAAAGTTAGGACTACCACTACACAGCACCGGACGTTCGCCAGCTATCTATCAAATGCCGGGCAATTGAGTCCGGTCGCGGTAATTTCGCACCAGTTGACTCATCTCCCCAATTGCCAAAACCGGCAATTTCAGATTCACTGAACCAATGAGCCTCTTCCAGTTCTACCGGATCAATGGTTATTTTCTCAGTGGTAGCCGTCGCGATAAAACCAAGCATTATTGATTGTGGAAAAGGCCACGGCTGCGACGCTATGTAACGGACACCTTTAACCTCTATTCCCGACTCTTCATAGACTTCACGGGCAACGGCTTCCTCGAGAGTCTCACCGGTTTCAACAAAACCAGCCAGCGTTGAATACACGCGCTCAGGCCAGGCTGGACTGCGCCCGAGCAGGCACAGGCGCTCACCACTTTCCGAAACCCTTTCCACCAACATAATCACCGCCGGATCAGTACGCGGGAATAGTTGTTTTGCACAGGCCGCCGACGTGCAGTGCATCATATGGCCACCATTCTTGAGTTCGTTTGCAGATCCGCATAAGGCACAAAACGGATTTTGCTGTTGCCAGTGAATCAGACCACGCGCATAAGCAAGTGATGCTGCCTGCGATTTTGGCAACGCAGGGCCAGCGGTTCGCAAATCGAGAAACCGGCTGTCAGCATTCAGAGCCTGCCAGCGAGCCGCCTCATTATCATTGCAGTTAACCGCAAACACTGCACGATCAGCATCGAGACCTAAAAATGAGCCTTCGCTATGCTGCAGACCGACTTCCGCCAACTGCGCCCGTGTTTTACTAACGACAACATTTGCTGTCGTGTCGATTAGATTTTTCAACTCATGAAGTGGCAGTATCTGCGTTTGTTCCAGCCCCCACAGTTGACTTATTTTTGTAGCGTCACGGCGTAGATTATCAGCGCGATCAAGTGTCAATCCAGAATAATGTAACGAGGGTTTCACCGGAGCCTGCCAGAGTAAGTAATTTGGGAATGGGTGGACTAAAAGTAGTAGAACTACAATTTATTCCACAAACCTTACACTAACCGGACATCAAAATACTATGGATCACACTTAACCCTGGCGGAAAATTCCAATCAGTCCGGCAAACACTTTCAAGAGAATCGACTCCGGCAACTGCAAGTGTTCACGTGCATTTAAGCTACATAAGGTATATCAAAATACCACACCGATAAAACCCAACAGGGTGTCACCGCTTGTTACCTCTGCAGAACCACTGAGCCTGGCCAGGTAGTCGATTCCGGTATAGCGGACTCCAAGACTCAAACCCCGTGAACTGCCCGCCCGGCCCCGGTAGTTTCCATAATTCCCAACCTTAACTGCATATTCAAGGGTATAGCCGAAGGCATGATCAAAATCTACATCTCCTTCACAGATTGAATTGATTGAGCAGCTATAACCTACCGAGGTGTGCGTGGTCAAACCCACACCAATCTCGTGCGCATTAAACCGGCGCAACATGGTTAAATCAAACCGTATGCGATCAAAGACCGAGTCTCCATTAACACGGCTGGTGGCATCGATCTGGTAACCGGAGGAAAGACGCAGGCTGGTGGACGGATCTACAGCAAGTGACAGACCGGCCTCAAATAATAGACCCCCACCACTATGGATAGAATCTACTACTCCATTACTGT
Organism: uncultured Granulosicoccaceae bacterium; assembly: GCA_937922015.1. Classification (GTDB taxonomy): domain Bacteria; phylum Pseudomonadota; class Gammaproteobacteria; order Granulosicoccales; family Granulosicoccaceae. Next base: position 3,070 of record CAKZVB010000203.1, on the reverse strand, counting down.
CTGCAAATCGACCAATCTCATCTCCGCCAAAGCCCGCTCCAATGGCCAGATAAGGAGACAAGATCTGGCTGTGAGGGAACGACCGTTGAGAGTTTCGCTCGTGAGCGCTCTCGATATGGTTGGCAAACGCGTGTGAGAAAACGGAGCTTGCCAGAAAGACGTTCAAAACAGTTATAATATTTCTACACTTTCGTTTCATTTTAACACTCAGTGCCGTCGCTTCTAAATTTTCAGTCATGCTTCACTGTCCTTTGTGGATGATGGGTCGCATTGTCAGCCAGCCTCGCTGAACCAAGCCTGTCCGATCCAATCTCCCGCCGGATGTGTACATGCAATATCAAAAGCCGGGTAATTGGGTTTAAAATACCGCCAAAGCGATCCAGAAGCGGGCATTTCCATGTGTGGACGAATGAATATTTCAGACCATGAAGGCATTCAGTGGCTACTGAACCAATTGGGGCTTAACCTGCCAGAGGAGAAATTCACCCCGAAGTACAATGTCTCTCCAACTGCTGCACTATGGGGGTTAGCAGTATCACGCGGTGCGTTGACACTTGAACCAATGCAATGGGGCTACATCCCGCCCTGGGCCAAAGAAGGCGTTTTCAAACGCCCGCTATTTAATGCCAGATCAGAAACTATCTGGGAAAAACCTTCCTTCAAGAATCTGATCAGACGATACCGCGCTATCGTACCTGCCAATGGATTCTACGAATGGGCTCGCAAAGGCAATGAAAAAGATGCCAACTATATTTGCCTGAAGGACAGCCCGGCCATGGCATTGGGTGCGATCGTCCAGGTACACACCGACGGCTATCTGCAATGCTGCCTTATCACCACCGAGGCCAATGGAGAAATGCAGGCGATTCATAATCGGCAGCCAGTGGTAATCAAACCTGAGAACATGGAAGAATGGCTAACTAACGACGATCCGGAATTACTAAATCGTTGTATGGAACCGCGCGAAAACGGCTTGTTCGACATACAAAAAATAAGCGGCTTTGTAAACAACACTAAACACGACGGCCCGGAATGCCTGCGTTAACAAGGGGTCTACCCATAACAGGGTCAGCGGTGAATCCCTCATACAAATGATCTTGCAACCGCCCACCTGCAGTGGGAGCAGCTAAAACTTTAGCCTGAATTACGTTGTTGTATTTCAACTCCGAACCAGGACACAGTTGCCAATGCAAACGGTCAGGTTTTAGGCCAATTTGCCGATTACCTCGCATCGCTATTGCCACTCAGCGACAAACAGCAGCTCATTACCTGAAAATGTTTAAAAAAAATATAGTTACCGCAACCGGCAGTATTGTACTGACCATTGTGTGCGGCACAATTCTCACGATAATAACGGCGAATAAGTCAACATTGTTGATGAGCTTTGGCTCTGCGTTTTTACTGGCAATACTTCTATATTCCCAACTTAAGCTTGCCCGTTATCATTCACAACAAGTTATCAGAACAGAGCGTTACCATCAGCTTGGGCGTAAACTGGTTCACATAAATAGAATCAAAAGGCGCGATGAAACTGTCGCGTTGAAAGTACTGAACCACATAGTTAATCAGCCTGACAGTCGTGCAGATCACGCAAAAATCTGGCAACGCCCAATGGAAGATTTTTCAGGTGATTTAGCAATAGCCTGTATCAGTGACAGCGGAAATACCTATACATTAATAGCTGACTTGACCGGCCACGGCATAGCCGCTGCTATGGGCGCAACCCCGGTAGCCACGATTTTTCAGGCTACAGCCAAACGCGGGCTGTCTGTCGAGCAGATTATTATCGAGTTAAATGACAAACTTACACAGCTATTACCACCTGGATTCTTTTGCTGCGCAGCAGTGGCCGTCTATGACGGCAAACAAATTACTGTTTGCAATGCAGGTTTGCCTGAAATACTTATAGCGAATAACGAAGGTTATATCGTAGACAGAATCGAAAGCACTCAACTACCACTAGGCATAGAAGAACTGGACACCAGCGATTTATGCCTGTTCAAAAAAGCATATACCTCTCCACATCAATTATACGCGTTTACCGATGGATTGATTGAAACCCGGGGAGCTAACGATAGTGTGTTCGACAGCACAATGCTTGAGTCTGTTATTGAATCGAAACCCGGCCCGGTAAGCAGAATACCGGCGATTCAACAAAGCTTCGATGATTTCGTTAAAGGATCAGAACAGAGCGACGATATTTCTATAGTTGAAGTAAATATCTGTTGACAAGAGTCTTGTCAAGATTATCCGCTGGCCCGGGTGATTGGGAACAATACCTTTAGGAAATTTACTGCAACAAAATGAGACTTACTTTCTCATAAATGGCGGTAAAATTAGGTGGGCGAAGTTTCGACCGACCCCACCCCTTTACTCAGCCTGCTTGCCTGCGCCCTCCGCCCTCAGGCCCCGGCTATTACCATGCTGACTATCACTGCCCTAGCGACACGTCATTGCAACTCAGTCAGCACTGAATCGGGAATTTTCATACTTGCCTGGAACTCGACAGGCCACCACTGACTACCTCAATGGTGTTAGCAAAGTCGTGCCGATAGACTGCGATGGTCACTACAAATGTCGTTACCGCTGATCTGCACCCTCAAGTTATCGCCTGCATTATTCTGTAGGTGATCAGGGATGTGGTGTGCAGCCGATCTTTTGGCCGGCAGCCCGGCGCCAGAATTCTGTGGCGATTATTTTTTGCATCCATTGCCAGCAGATGTATCATCGAAGGTAACCGCTGCGGACCAGTGGCAGTCTGTTTGGTTCAGACGATCAAAGTCAAAGCGGGCGGAGTCTCAGTTGTGTGGAATAGTACGGCTAATTGGCACTGGTTCATATTGACACCGGAAAATTTCCAGCGGCAATACAAACCAGATTAAACATCTGCCTAGTCTTTGAGCACGAAGGTAACCTTCAGTACTACACGGTATTCAGTAACCTTGCCGTCTGTCACCAATACTTTTTGATCTTTTACCCAGGCCGAGCTGATATTTTTTAACGTTTTGTTTGCTCTGGCGATACCTTGCTCCACCGCGTCATCAAAGCTTTTGTTAGACGACGCGATAAT
>CAKZVB010000202.1 GCA_937922015.1 uncultured Granulosicoccaceae bacterium | reverse complement strand
ATTCGCAGCTCCTGTACTTGCCTCGTCTGTTTGGAATTGAATGTAGGCGCTGGTTATTGATGAGCCAGAAGCTATGCCGACGTTCTCAAACCTCAAGCCAACTATCTGAGGTGACCCGTCTTCGACAAGCTCCAAATCGCTGCTTGTTGTCCATAACTCTTGATTGGACCTCTCCTCTACATCATCGATACTCTTGCTGATCTGTAGCTCGAAAATTTCCGCGAATGCACCGCTGGCGCTCAATAAAGTAACGCCAAGCAATAAACCACATGACCATCCCTGTCGACACATTTTTCCACCCTCGAGATCTTGTCAAAATTCACTATCTTAAACATAACCGCAATTAAATGGTAATTCAATTACGGATATACGGACCAAATAGACGTTCTAAAAATCCACAGCTTTTTGAATATTTCAAATGAGAATGCGCCAGCAAGATCGCCAGGCGAAGATCTCAGCGAATTTCTTGAAAAGCCTACAACATCAGAACGTCCGGTTACCGAACATTGAGAAGACAACGAAGATCAGATCGGATCAGACCACTAAATAAATTAAAAAAGGAGATCCAATTCATTGTTTTGGTATGTTTAGAAGCAATTTCAACTGAAGCTGCCGATAGTTCTTCGCGTATCATGAGACGATTTGTCGCCGCGTTACCACACTTGCTCGAGAGAAAATATTGGTATATGAAACACTTCCGCCAGCTTCTTAATATAACTGTTCGAGCAGGACTCATCCTCTACGTATCCAGCGCCCATACTGTAGTTGGAGATACACTCACTCGACCGCCTACCCCAAATATAGAACTACTTCAAGAACTACCGATTGACACAGATCGGGATGAGAAAAAATTAGACGATAAGAAGCCGACTTACGTGAGTTTCGACGACATCAACGCTAGCCTGCGTGGAGGCGAGAACCTCCAGAAGGGAAACTGGCACGGCATAAACGGAGGGACCTCACCGAACGATTACGTAACCGATTGGTGGAGAGTTCGTATCGAGCCATATGGGAACCACGGCATTAGCGGGAAGTTGCTATTGGACCCGGATATTAAAGAAGCCTGGGCTTCCTATGAATTCCAACTCGGATCAAACTGGACTCCTTCCGATGGCGTAAAAATGCCCGGGTTTTCATCACACATCAACGATGGATATCTCGGTGCTGCCGGTGGCAACGGAGGTGGTTGGGGCGGATTATGTCGCTCATGGTCATCTCGATCTGGAATAGTAAACCCTAACGGCCGAAGCACAGCAGGAAAATTATCGATGTATGTCTACCATCGAGACAGCGACAACTACTATGGATCTGCAAAACCTGAGAACCATCCGTGCCTGGACACTAACAACTATCCTGTAGACAAAAACCGTCGACAATTCGGCGAGACTTTTAATACAAAATCGTACATCGTTGACAACAACTGGCATACACTCACTCATCACGTAAAACTCAATGACATTGGTCAAGCCAACGGCAAGGTTGAATTATATGTAGACGGCGAACTTGCCGCTAGCGCTGTTGACCTTAGCTTCACCGACAACAGCGAATTCCATAACATTGCCTTCTGGTTTCAGATTTACCATGGTGGATCTGCCGATAGCACTGGCACTGTACACGATATTTACTTCAATAATTTCAGATGGAATGCCGGACCAGAAAACTACACGCTGCAATAGCCATAGTTCCGGCAGAAGGGGTTATTAATCTGAGCTCAGCATGATGCGTCTGAGCAGGAACACGGGTGTTCCATATCGTTTAACAAATAAACGCATAGCCACTAATGGCTCAACCGATCTTGTTTATCAAACGGGGAGAGGCATTTACCCGTTACTCACTCTTCGTATCCCTCAAACATCTAACCTTTAATGCTATCATTATCTCCAGCCAAGCGGAAACAGTATCCAACCTCTTGCCCTGAGTACTAGCGAACAAAGACTCACTTCGCTCCTTGTTGCCTGCATCTGAGCACAAGCACATTCAATGAAACAAAGCCGTTTTTTAACCCGAACCAACATTAATTCTGCCGTCATGATTGCTGAGAAGGTTCTCGGCATTGCTATCAACTTGGTAGTTTTCGCCGTTTTGGCAAGATCGCTAGGTCCACAGATATTCGGTCTCTTCGGGCTGGTTCAGGCCGTCTTCAATATCGGACTGCCAGTCGCCATGGTGGTTTGCGAACAGACCATGGTTAAGTTTCAAGTGGGCCACAATAACCAGGTAAAGTCGCTCCAAAAATCAGCAATAATGTTGAAGGTAGCCTCTTCAATTGCTGTGTACTTACTGACGGTTTCGTTAAGTTATTTTTACTTCGAAAAAGACGTATTCTACCTGATCGCTGCTTTTTGCATGATCCACCTTCTGAATTTTGAGCTCATATTTCACTCATATTTTCGGGCAGTAGAAAAAAGCCATCTAGTGCTTGTTTCCAAGGCGTGTGTTCTAATTCCGTTCGGTCTAATTAAGATATTCATTGCAGTCAAAGGCCTTGGGCTCCAGACACTGGCATGGACCTATGTTGCAGAGGCAATATTCATGTCCATCACGTCCTATGTAATTTACAACTACAACAAACCAGTGAACGAGAAAAATACCACTCAAACCAAAATATCAGAACTGGCATCTGCCAGTGCGCCAATCTTTCTTTCAGCATTTTTAATCGCTCTATATGTAAGAATAGATCAATTTATGATTGAGCATTATCTCTCACATGAAGAACTCGGACTATACACAGCTGCGGGAAAACTTAGTCAGGCAAGTCAACATATCCTGCTCACTTTGCTGATTTCCAGATTTGCATACCTCTTAAGAGTAAAAAAACAATCCGAAGCACACTACGAAAAAATCGTTGTAGAGACTATGCGCTGGTGTCTACCACCCTGGCTGATTGTTGTATTAACCACTTATTTTTTTGGCGAATCAATTTTGCAAACTATCTATGGCCAGGAATACCTTCTCGCTAAGGAATCGCTTGTTTTACTTTCAATCGGAACGATTTTCGTATACTACGGTGTGATATGCACGCAATGGCTGATGGCTGAAAATTTACAAAGATACAGACTATTAAGAGTATTCGCCGGACTTGTGATCAACATTATTCTTAATGCGTTTCTAATCCCATGGCTGGGAATATCAGGTGCCGCTATTGCAACAATAATTTCTCAATCTTGTAGCGCGGTATTATTCAACTCTCTCCACTCGAAAACACGGCCTATATTCAATCTGCAAATAAAATCCCTCCTACCTTTCTGGAGATGAATACGGGCATCGTCAGTTATTCCAGCAATTAGCAAATTGGCTAATTCTCCAAACTACGAGTTTTTCTATGACGCTTGCGCTTGCGCCTGCGGCGAGCCCTTTTCCCTCCAGCAGTAGCGAAACTATCGCTATATTTCCCCCAAGCATGAAAAGCCATAAGCATACCGAAAAATAGATGTGTGTAACCGAACGCGAATGATCTGCTGACTACCGACTCAACCACTAGAAAAAGACCAAGTAAAAATGATGCCGAGTAATTAAAATTTGAACGAGCTGGGTACCGGATCAAGCAAAAAAACAGAAAGAGAAAATAAGTCAGTAAAACAATCAGAAAAGGCGAAATCCCAAACTGCCTCCAATACGAAAAAACATTGTGCATATAGCCATTCCAACCTCCAATCGTCCTCTGTCCGCCAAAAACCCCCGTAATTGGACTATTGGTAATATCCTCCCACCCCGCCTCATCGCGCTCTTTTCTACCAATAATTGAATTGTCATCACTATAATCAGTGAAAATTCGCACCATACGTGGATTCAACTCCTCTAGTTGAGCCAGATTCACACCATCACTATAGAAGACCCAGGCACCAAACAAACCTATAACAACAGTAAACAACCATAGAGCACGGGTATTTAGAAAATAATAAAGGACAGCAGTGAGCATAAAAAACGCGAAAGAAGTCCGACTACCGACTAAGAACAGAATTGCTGACCCACAAACAATAACAGCAACCTTTAATAAGGGGTTGGAAAATAGCGCAAGAATCATTAAAAAGGATATGCCTAATGCATCACCGATAAACTGATAATTGCCTGTATTTGCCCCGTCCACGTACTCGGCAATATTAATACGGAATGTATCAAAATCAATAAACTGAATAAGGACCACGGCTGCAACAACTGTCGAGATAAGAATCAAAAATCTGGACTGTTTTAGAAATAGAAGGTGAGTACCCAACAGACAGTAGACCAGATAATTTGATACGATCGAAAAATGGAATTCTGCCGCAGAAACATTTTCATTTTTTGCATCGCCGTATTCATCAAAGTTCAAAAGAACAACGGCACTGATATAAAGTATCAAAATCGCGTAAAGCCAAACAGAGGAGAGACGCAACCAATGATTGAGATTAATAATAAGGTTTAAAAGAAAGAATATTCCCGCAACAACAAGAACAATATTTCTCAATAGAGAAAAAGTTGCAGTCCCCTGGAAGTAACCAAAAGAGCCATACAACTCAAATATAACGGACGCCGGAAAAACCAGAATAAATGTTGCACCTGCAAGAAGGGTACAGAGTTGCATCAATTGCGGAAATCGAGTGACACCTATAGAGTCCAACTAACCTTTACCTTTAAGTTTGCTCATCTATGAAGATAGCAGATACCACTGCTATCGTATTGCGACAGAGGAGACTTTTCATTAGCACGCTGTGATTTGCTACACCAAAAACCTGTTTATCAAACCAATGTGGCACTTACTCAAACATCTACCGGAATACCGGTAGCTCTTCGCAGGCCGCTGGAAGCCCATCATCATCAGATTCCCACCATTTAAACGCGACCATCCCACTAGCAACCGGAAGGGTGATTCGTGTAGAGTTACTGGAAATTAGCTCAGCCACCTTTGCTGGCATGTAAGTCGGATTTCCCCAGCGACTGGCAGACGTTACAAAAATTCCTTTCCGGTAGCAAATAAATACCAGTTCCATTGCCGCAAAAGAAGCAACTATCGGCTTGCCGGTTCGGTAATCCAAATCAAAATCAACACTACCCAGGTTCTCACCCAGCCTGGAGGGACTATACAATAAGTCATATTCTCCGTAGTAATAGAGCATTTCTAACTCAGACTGAGTCAAAATAACATCTACCTGATCAAACCAGGGGACGATATCTGCGTGAACTGACTGCCAATTCGATTTAGGTTCTAGATCCGCCAAAATCGCAATACTTCGAGCAATGGCCGGGTTACCAATAACCAGAAAGAGTGAGGCAATCGTAAAAAGCCCCAGGGCAGCTCCTTTCATTCTGCCATGGACAACCTGTAAATGATTTGCGACCACTCCTTGAGTCTCCGCAACCCAATTTCGCACTGCGGCTGCGAATGAGGCCAGTCCGATCCCGCATATAATGAAAAAGAATGGCTGAGCATAAATAATATAACGAAGGTTCTTTGAAGCAGCGAACGAACTGACAATAAAACTTGTTGCAAACACTGCGATTGCAAATCCGGCCAACTTCGGCCTGAAGGCCAGAGCGGCGATAGCAAGAAGCATCACTGCGGGCCATAAAGTCGGATAGTTTTTCAGATATTGAACATGATAAAACCAGAATTCACTGGCGCGGTCCTGATTGAATAGCGGAGCCGACCGATAAATTTCCCACAGTTTATAAAGGGAGCCAGACTCAATAAAAACGGCAAGTAAAATCAGCAACAAACAAATAGCTACGATTAATACGATACGCCTTCGTATAGCCACAATGGCTCGAAACCATGGAAGAACACTGTAAAAAAATAACCATAGGACTAGACCCATTACCCCTATCAGCGTTGTTGGCTGCAGATGAACGGCAGCTCCCAACGCCAGCATCGCTCCAAACGCACAAAAAACTCTATATATGCCGCTTGTTTCCGTAAGAAGTAGGATAAATACAGCTCCACTTAAAAAGAACAGAGCTTGAAAACTGTAAAATCGAACGAATAGCGCTGTATCGACGGCAAAGGGTGAGGTCGCGAACAAAATACTACATATCAGGGCAGCACCTGCACCGGCCATGTGCCTTACCCAGACATACATCAGCGCCGACAGAAACGCCACTGCCACCACAGATGGAATTCTTGCGATTGCCAGGCCTTCTCCGAAAACGTTGAACACCCTGGAAATTCCCCAAGTGTACCAATACGCGCGCTCATAAAGCCCGTTTTCAATGCGCGGTTCGCCATACTCCAGAATACCCTGAGCTGCCAGCATGTGATAGAGCTCGTCAAAATGCGGGAACCGGTCAAGATTTACAGAGTAGAGTAGCGCTGATAATAGAAAAACAATAGCTGCGGTCGTGAGCACTCCTAACCCAGCTTCTGTTGTCTTAGCACCCTCCTTTGAATCCATGACTTATAATTCTATATTCATTCAAAGGATACAATCAGAAGTCATATCGCGTGAAAAGACATAACTGCCGGACAATTAAGTGCTAGCCGAAGATGAGAGTTTCGGGATTAAACCCGGACCGACTCAGGGTCAGCAAAAACCAGTTGCTACCTGAATCGGTGCAGATTAGCAAAAGCCAGCCTATGGCGAAAATGCCGACCCATCACTCCATGGGCCTAAACCGTCGGTTATATTCCATCCTTGTACCCACCATGTTGCACTGCCGGTAATCGGGGTTGACGGTGTGACACTGCAAACGCTTGCCGTGCAGCTCAAGTTTGCGAGACTATACCACTGCTTTATGGGCGTTCCAGTACTATCGTTCACCCACAGGTAATACCATGACGAATTGCTGGACGCGCTCCAACTGTAGGTTGGCAAACTACCTGCACCACTTCCAACGGGCGTATATAGAATCGGCTTACCGGGAGCGGTGTTGACTGTAAAACTCAGGGTACTGCTCCAGGGGCCGTATCCAACTACGTTATTCCAGGTGCGAACTTTCCAGCTCACGTTGTCAGAGACAGTCGCAGGAGAATCCACACTGCAGGTCGTACCAGAACCACATCCGGCACTGCTAGCGGTATACCACTTCCTTATTTGCGTGCCATTGCTGTCATCTGCATACAGGTAGTACCAGGTGGAATTGCTCACTGCTGTCCACGTAAAGGTTGGGTTGCCAGTATCGGACGTACCGGATGGAGCCAATAGGGATGCGGCCCCAAGACCACCAACAAAGAACTGTCGATTCGTTGGCCAGTTACCATAGTAACGATTTCCGCTATTGTCCTCGGCCATGGCAAACACTGTGTAATCCCCGGTCGGGAGTGAAGCTGTAATTTCCCAGTCAAGATAGCTGGTGGTAATCGTAGCAGGGTCTATTACAGCAAAATCGAAAGCGAATGTGGTGCTGAGAGTTTGTGCCTGGAAGTCATACCAAATACGGTCACCACCACCATTGTTATTGTCCTCAATTGCCACCCGTACATTCTTAAATCCAGATCCACCGACGTCTGTCGCAGTTCCTGTAAACAGATGCGTTCCGGCCACCGTGTCGCCTGGATTGCCGGGGCTACTGATATAGGTTGTCGGCGGGGTATTGTCAGCAACTGTTGCGGCCGTGTATTCCAGCGAATCTACGCTGACCCAAACGTTGTTAGCACGGTACCAAAGTTGCGCATAGACGGTAGAGCCGTCTGTAGGTAACCCGGAAACTGTGACACCGAGACCCAGCCCCAGCGATTGGTTGAAGTAACTTCCAGATCCCGGACTCGGCCCAACCGACAGCCACCACTCAGTTATTTGTTGGTAGTAACCATTGTCAGACCAGGTAAAAGCCTGGGTGGCACCACTTAAGGTACTATTTGCGACAGGTGTTGTGATAGATGGCACTGAACCGGCACAAACACCTTCAGTGGTCATTTTGCCCCAGAAAGCATTCGCTATATGAGCACTTCCCGCCGCATTTGGGTGGATCAGGTCTGACAGAAACATACTGCCGGACTGAAAGCCAGACCGCACGTCGACCAGATGCAATCTTGAATCGGCCTCTGCAGCAACCCACGCCTCGATTTCATCGCCCAGAAATTCCATATCAGATGTTACATTTGAGTTGCCGGAACTCCCCAACCACGGTATTACGTTTGCGACAAAAATCTCAGCATTGGCATTTTCATTCCAGATTTTTGTTACCACCTCCTCTATTTCAGCGACAGTCCCACCAAGGCCATTCGAGTTATAAGCCCCTGTGACCGGTTGTCCCTGATTTATGTCATTAGAACCAAGGTGCACGAGCACAATATCAGGAGTATGGTCTTCCATTAGAGTTTTTACATAGCGATCGGAGGTTACCCATCTCACAAACGTGTCCGTTCGGGCTCCGGACCAGGCCGCGTATGAGCCATTGTAGCTGGACCCGTTATTGGTGAACGGGCCTACCATGTCGTAGGTACATCCGTCCTGTCCCATCAGGTTTTCCAGCTCGTACCGGTAACTCGTATCTCCTTGTGTTCCGCGCGTGATTGAATCTCCTAGCGGGAGCACTCTAAAGGACTGCGCATGCACCTGCTGCACAGCGCCCGCAAGCAAGAAAACGCCTGCCATTACCCTAAGGCAATACTGCTTAATTGTTTGTCTGGACACGATAAGCATCTCTGGTTCTGAGCCGACTCTTGAGCACGGAATTCTAGCACACCCTTACAAACCAATTCGGTCGTGAACATTGATTCGGTCACATTTACGTTTTTTGCTCATTGTTACTCTTTCATCCGGGACTAGTTGAGTTTCACTGTGCGCAACGTTTGTAACAAAAGATTAACAACAACTGATTCATCGCAACGTAAAATTTGCAGTTTGCAGATCAAAGTCATTGTGCAAGTGAGCTGACGGCATGCCATGTTCTACTCGATTGTGTAAGCTGCAACCCACCACTCAACACACCGCCGGCTAGTTTATTACATCCTGGCAAGCCTTAAGACACATGAAGTCTAGTTCCGATAGCCACTACAGACCAGACATTGACGGATTGCGAGCTATTGCCGTGACGGCTGTCGTTCTGTTTCATTCCGGACTCGGTATTTTCCCCGGTGGTTATACCGGAGTTGATATATTTTTTGTAATTTCAGGCTATCTGATTACCTCCATCATTCAGCGGGAAATCAACAGTAACAGCTTCAGCCTGACGAACTTCTGGGAACGAAGAATTCGGCGCATTGTACCGCCGTTGGTAGTTGTCCTGCTATTTACCATGGTCGGTGCTTGGCTATGGCTACTTCCAGGCGAGCTTCGTGAATATGCCCAATCACTGGCGGCCCAAAGTGTATTCGTCTCGAACCTTTTTTTCTGGACAAAATCAGGCTACTTCGCCACCGCTGCCGAACTCAAGCCTCTGCAGCATACATGGTCCCTCGCGATTGAAGAGCAGTTCTATTTACTGTTTCCGTGGCTGCTGTTGTTGATTAGCAATTATCTAAAAAAATACCGCTTATACCTTTTAACAGCCCTGGCATTGCTGTCTTTTTTTCTAAGCCTCGACTGGATACTCAGTGCACCGGATATGGCGTTTTACTGGCTACCACCTCGTGCCTGGGAACTATTGCTCGGCTCGCTACTGGTTTACTTACCAACCATGCGTGATGGACTAAAAGTCACCACAGGCATGAGCCTGACGGGCTTGATTTTGATTCTTGCCGCGTTCATTACATATACCCCTGAAACCCGATTCCCGGGCCTGGCTGCATTGCCCCCGTGCCTGGGAACAGCTCTTATTATTTACGCTCACAAGGGCAACGGTAGATCTTTGGTTTATCAAATTCTCTCCAGAAAGCCAGTGGTTTTTATTGGACTCATCTCATACTCACTCTACCTATGGCATTGGCCACTTTTTGCATTTGCTCGCAACATCGCAGTTGGGGAGCTAACAAGTAAAACCAGCTTGTCCCTTATTGCACTAAGTCTGATTCTGGCCACCGCATCTTTTAAGCTGGTCGAAGCACCCGTACGAGCCGGAAAAATACTTTCCAGTAGAAGATCACTTTTCTGCGCGGCGTTGCTTGCAATGCTGTTTTTCGCAAGCACTGGAGTGATAGGCCATATCGCCAATGGTTTCCCGCAGCGACTTGAGCCTGCTGCACAAAAAATGGCCACTGGCTTTGTGTACACAAACCCCAGGCGCTGGGAATGCCTATTTACTCATCGAGGCAAGTTTGCATCAGAAAAAATATGCAAGGTTGGTGGAGATGAAGCTGATAGCTCAAATCACGGTAAAATGGATTTTCTGGTTGTCGGAGACAGCCACGCCAACTCACTAATGCCGCTTATTGATCGATTGGCTAAAGAACAAGGCGTCGTAGGCTTATACCCGATCTACAACGGTTGTCCGCCAATACTCAACATTTACCGATCTGACGCTGGTGAAAAACACCGCTGCCACCTATTTAACACTGAAATACTGCAGCAAATAAAGTCTCAAAATATTAAAAATGTGCTGCTAATCGGTCGCTGGTCATTTTATGCACTTGACGGTGTCATTGATCAAACAGACTCAAGCGGGAACAGACCCAGGAACTGGCACAAAAAAGAAAGACTAACCCAAAACGAGTCCAAACCCCTTGTAAGCCAGGGACTTCGAGCCTTTATAAATGAATTACCATCCGGTGTGAGGGTTTCGATCCTTCACCAGATTCCGGAACAGATGACACTGGTCACTCCTCAGTACCTGGCAAAGAGACTACAACTTGGAGATGATTTGGATAATTTTGGAATAGCACTGGAAACCCACCTAAAACGACAATCTTTTGCGAACAAGCTCATTGAGGATCTGGCTGAAGAATCTGACCACGTTAAAGCGATCAATTTAGACGGTTATTTATGCAACCAGACTTTTTGCCCCGCCGCAAAAGACGGAGGTTCAATGTATCGGGATTTTAATCACATTTCGACTTACGGTTCTCAATTTGTCGCACAAGGATTCCGAGAGTTCTTTAGTGATGTTATATTGCTGAAACAGTAAATAATTATTGTACAAGGTCAACCTTCTCGTTGTTAATGAAGAGACGAAATCTTCTTTCTGCAATTGTGTCAGCTTGCTCTATCGAGCCTGGCGAAGCCCCCGCATCGTTATTCTGGATATTTTAGTGAAATCATTAAAAAAAATATCACTTCTTTCTATCAAGCTAACCATAACCGCCCTTTTCATTTATTTTATTATCGTCAAAACAGACTGGCATGCGCTGGCTGATGTGCTTTTTAAAGCAAGTGTACCCTGGGTTATTGCAGCTTTTTGTATCATGCTGCTCTGTGTTCCCTACAGCGCTTTTAAATGGCAGAAAATTCTTGAAATACATCACCAGCCGTTTGATCTAAAGAAACTGACAAGCTGGTATTTCATCGCTATGTTCTTTAATAACTTTCTGCCCACGGGAGTGGGCGGAGACGCGTATAGAATCTGGAAAACAATAGAAAAAAGTTGTCCGCGAGGTATTTCCCTGCTGGCAGTATTAAGCGAGCGGATTTCCGGCATTATCGTACTACTTGGCTTAGGCTTCATTAGCGCATGGATTAGCTGGTTATCGGGAAATCATGCTCTAGGCAGACTGATAGCAGTATCAGGAACATGCGGATTAGCAGCTGCTGCGGTGCTGGCGCTTGTTATCTGGCATTTCGATTTATTTAAAAAATACGAATTTAAAAAAGTACTACCACATAAACTGCAAGCATTTTTCAGTCATGGCAAAGACTATATTCAGCAACCGATTGCCAGCCTTACCGCATTAGGTGTGCTGTCGATAATTTTCCATATACTCTCAATTGTCTGGATGCTTTTTCTGATGAAGGCTGTTGGAGCTTCCATTGAAATCTGGAATCTAACTCTGGTTGCCGCCTTGATTGCCGTAGTGACTGTTCTGCCAATCTCTATCAACGGTATCGGAGTCGTCGACGCCTCGTTTATATGGCTGGTTGGTCAATTCGGCGTGCCATTTGAAGCGGGTCTGGGCTATATGATACTACTTCGATTTTTGTTAATTCCGATAAGCGCTGTAGGGGCAATCATTTATATGAAAACCAACTCTACCGGGCAGAAGTTCCCGACTTGATCCAGTGTTTTTTGTTAGATGTATGAAGTCCCACAACTCTTCCGACTACCCCCGAACCTGACAAGTTGGCTGGTGCCGGTACCCCTGGCTGGCAACCCCATCCGGCAAAAAACGACATCCACAACTGTCACCGCCAAACATCCCGTCAGCATTTCACTTTCAAAAGTCAATTTTTCGACTATATATATATTATATGGCTCTACACGGAGCCATTGTGAGAACGCAACAAGCGAAAATAACAACAACAAAAACGCAGGTAGCACCGTGAAACTACTGACAACTATTCGACAATACCTCCCTGATCCTGTAAGAAGCGCGACCGCCATTGCCTTGACCAGCTGCCTGGCGGCTTGTGGTGGTGGTTCGACATTGATTTCATCTCCATCAACAGATGTGATTCCGCAATCACCTGGGGCCGCCTCGCCAAATAGTGCGATCCAGAATGACCCTGCAATCACAACTGCAACGGAAACTCAGATCGCTGTTGGTTCAGCGATAAAAGACCGGGCCATCAAAGTCCTGTCAATGGGCGATTCCATAACCAAGGGCAGCAAGAGCTGCAGTTACCGAACTCCGTTAGTAAAAATGCTACAGAACTACCCTGCAGAATTCGTCGGAAAGCAAGGTAAAGACAGCACTCATCCATCCGAGTGTACACAAACCAATTTCGAACATGAGGGACGCCCGGGATGGCGCACAATTGATTGGCTGGAATCAGCCGAAAGCGGCAACAACAGAGCTTATGGAGCAGCCAAGCTGCAAAAAGCGGATATAGTACTGTTGCATATTGGCTCCAACGATATAAACAGAGGTGAACTGCCGGGCATATATGATCGCGGCACAGGCTCCGGGACCGAAACCGTTGGCCGGATCAGCGCTATGATCGATGATATTTTGGCTGGTTCGCCAACCGCAACGGTATATGTTGCTGACCTGATTCCATGGCCGGCAGACCCGATTGCCAATGCCAATCTTGACCTCCTAAGATTAGAAATTAATACCATGGCCGAACATCGAGCGGCGAAAGGCGATAACGTCACTCTGGTTAAAGTCTACGAAGGCTTTCAACCCAATATGATGCAGGCGGATAAAGTACATCCGAATGCAGCTGGCGATGCATACCTGGCAGGCAAATGGCTGGAAGCGATGCGCTCGGATGGCTTTTTTCTGGACACCGGCAACACGACCAAAATTCGCGTAGAAGCTGAAAGCGGCCTACTAACCGGCAATATGAGAGTGGGCTATGACGGTAGCGGTTATGTTGCCACATACTACGCAAACGAATATCAAGCAGATTTTGTAACACTGGATTTCACAGTTGAAGACACCGGTGTATACCGTGTGCTGGGACGAGTAAAGGGTACCAGCACCGAGTCAGATTCTTTGTTTTTTCAAATCGAACCTGATGGCGAAATTGTCAATTGGTCTATTCCGGCAACCGGAAATTACGAAACCGATTATGTGGGTAATGCTACAAGCCACTACATCTACCTCCGCGCCGGCACTCAATCGGCACGAGTATACAATCGACGCATTGACACTCGTCTGGATTGGCTGGAGTTTCAATTTTTGGGTGAGGACCCAAGTGGAGACGCAGACAGCGACGGCGTGGTAAACGTACGGGATTTTCACCCGAACGATGCCAGTAAGCAATAAAAGTTAAGCTGGAACCAGTGGGCTTTCTGTTGGATTCTCTGCAAGTACCCGCAGGATAAAGATGAAAGCCCTCTACCGAATTCTTCGCTCGACATAAAAATAGAAAATTATAAATAACAGCCCCGGGTATGAAGCCCAATCACGCCAATAATTTTCGTATACATGAATTACCTTAAAATTAACTGATTCACTGGTAACGAATTCCACTATTCCAGACACCTTGCGACCATTGTACTTTTGGTCTGGCGACAGATTTTCTACAGCCAGATCCTCATTTGCAAACGTAGACATAAAAACTTCACCATCTTGAACTTTAAGCCATTCACGATCAAATTTAACAGTCTTACCGGTTCTATTTTCCCGTTCCATAAGAGTACCGATTGAACCCACGTTTGCAGAAATTGCCTGATCGATGAGAGCAATAGGTAAAAGAAAATAAACAAGTAATGCAATCAAACCGACAGAGGCCCTCACCGTGCTCAAATCAAGATTCATTAATCTACTTCCAGAACTCAGTTTTCGGTGACGAAGTACGACATGTACACTGAGGAAAAATGCAACCGCGCCTCCAATGAAAGTAAGGATTAGAGCCGCCACACCGTCAGTTTTTAAAATTGGCAGATCAAACGAGTACCAGCTAAAAGGTACAAAAAGATGGATTCCCGCGCTGTATTTGAGTTCAGTCGCATCCAGAATCAAATGCATCAGGCAACTTGCTGAAAGCAGAATAAATGTTGGCAGGAAACGCTTTGAAAATACCGAGACCGCAACACATAAAACCAGACAAAACAAAAATGAAGCCTGAACAATTGCGTACAACCGTACTGTATATGGATCTGAAAAATCAGGCATTGCGCCTAATAGTTTACGCACTATCCAGGGAATGTCCGATAGCAATGCACCCAGCACCACCCACTTGATGCTGCTTTCACTAACAAAACGCCCAAAAAACAAAGACTGTACGGCAATGTGAGATAGAGTATTAGGCATTATAAAGTCGAGATCCAACCAACCGCTATCCAGGCGTACAAAACTATTGCTGACTAAGCAACACCATCATTTTCCGTCAATGGCAGCCACCACGCCCTATTGAAGACAGGTTTCTCTTCTTCGTTTATTTTCGGGCACTTGCCGCAATTTTTTTAGTAAAAACCTTCACTTTTTTACCATAGAGAATGTATACAGCCCGCATTCCCAATTCCAGTATTGCAGTCACTCCCAATCCAACGTAATTTAACGGATTCTTCCAAAAAACATAAAGTTTAAGCGGTCGAACCTTTATATCCTTAAAGCCGGTGTATTCAAGCAATTGACAAAAACTATATTCAGTCATTGTGTAAAAGTGATCGATATTGTGAGCAAGGTTTTCCGCACTCACCAAAGAATTAGCTCCGTTTAATCCATATACTAATATCAAACCATCACTCTTAAGCGCTTTGTTGCTCAAGTTGAGAAATTCGATCGTCTCTTCATGGGTCAGGTGATTTAATTCCTGCTCCGCAATAATCACATCGTAGACGCCCTCGATACCTTGCAAGTGCTCAAATGCCCTTTCAGTTCTGCAATTGAGGTCCCTTTTTTCAGCAAAGGCAATTTTATCCTCGTCGGAATCGATCCCCAGAACATTGCTGTACCCTTTGTCTTTCAGGAGTGAAACCAGATAACCGGGCCCGCAACTGATGACGAGAACATTGCAGCTTTTGTCTGCCGGCATAAGTGGCAGGTAATTATGCAGATAATACTGATAGAACTTTTCATAACCGGCCTCGATATCATCTGGCGCTTGCCAGTAGGAATCAAAGGGCTCAATGCGGGCACTGAGAGTGTCAGATCTCGACCCTTTCCTGAAATCATTCTTCTCCGGCACTTTGGTTACAATCGATGTTGCTGCACTCTCGATGTCTTGCATAATTGTTCGCCCGTAATTTGGTGTAATTTGGTTAGGTTCGCTCTAACACAGAACTAAAGCGATTGCCCGTATATTTGTTAATATACCCGCTATTTGATGAACAAGCCAAAAACTCGACGACTACTTTCGAACCAGTCGGCATTTCCATCACATCTGGTTTTGCCGCCAACTTAGCTGACAGGCAGACGCTGATGCCCGGGATATTAAAGCTTCACCAGGCAACCGGGATTGTGGTGGTTTCAAAGATAGAAAGCAGTTTGGCTCAGTTGTTATGATCCGCAATCAGACTCTGGTATTTATCGTCGTATAGCTGCGCCAATTTGCTTATTGCAAAGTTTTTCACGTGCTGCGTATTATACTCTCCCATACCTTTTGCCAGCGAGTCATCGGTGAGAATTGATTGCAGGGCTTCAGCCATTTTATCAGTACCCCCGATTGGTACCAAATAGCCGGTCTTGCCTTGCTCCAGCAAATCAACCTGCCCTCCTTCGTCTGACGCAATGACCGGCAATCCGCAGTACATCGCTTCAAGATACACGACACCGAATCCTTCATGTAAGGAGGCTAGTAAAAACACATTGCTATTGGCAAGAATCTGGTATTTTACATTTTCAGGTAAAAAGCCCTTAAAATGAACTCTCTCTCGTATCCCAAGATCTGTGGCAAGAGCACTGAGGTTCCCCTGCTCAGGGCCATCTCCAATCATAATCAAATGGACATTTGAATCATTCAACCTGGCCATGGCGTTCAGCAGCGTCGGGTAGTCTTTGCGCCTAACCTGTCTCCCCAGCGTTACGATATATTTTGCATCCGCGTTCATCTCGAGTTGTTCGCGATCAACTGCTGTATATTCAGGAGTCTTTATGCCCAAAGGGATGACCGGGATCTTGCCACTATATTTAAAATAGTCGCATGTTCGGTTCGCTATATCACTCGATATCGCGACCAACGCATCTGCCCGCTTTATCGCCCACTTGACGCCCAAGGCCGACGGAAAGAATGAGTGCGGAGAATACCATTTAGAAGGATCATAAATATCACCACCAATGACCGTCAGCAAATGGGGGATTTTATATTTACGTGCGATCCAGCCACCGGCAATTCCACTAGGGATGGCAAACCACGTATTAATCACATCAAATTTATGCTCACTCATCAAAGCGCTCGCAAGCTTGATAGCAGCAGGGGTAAAGTGAAACATAGACAGAAATGATGCGGTCGCACGCGCACTTCTGCCAAAAACAGGGGCACGATGCACAGTGACGTTGCTTTCCGGATGTTTCTCAACCGACGGCAATTCCCCTGCTCCCGATGTCAGGACATGTACCTCGTGTTGTCTTCCCAACTCCAGGCAAATCTCCTGCATACCACTTCCTCCCCCACCTCCAAGTGGCGGATACTCATAGTTTATAAAAAGAATTTTCATAGGCCGGCATTAGTTAGGAGGAGAACGAGGTTATAGAGAAAAATACGAATAATCACAATAGATTAATTTGAGGGCATGTCACAAACCCGCACCAATTTCAGCGGGCATTTCACCCTCGGTTTCAAAGAAATTCCATGGGCCGCGCTGATTCAGAGTCGCCACCACGGCTTCCACCTCTGCGACAATCCGCTCCTCGCTCCAGGAGAGTTCCTCTGCCGCTATTTTCGCCGCACACTCGATGGCGTCAAGCCCCGGAGATCCAGCCGTACACAGTTCTGTGCGACGAAAGACAATATCACCCAGGTTAGTTGCCATTTCGTGACGCACAGCGTGCAGCACTTCTGCTTTAAGTACACTCGAACTACCAATCGGTGTCAGGTACTCAGGACGATCCTGCCCACAAGCAATCACATCACCGTAGGCTGACCCGTAGTTGCGGGCCAGGGATAATACATTAAGTTCTGGAATATTGGCTAAATTCTGCCGGATTGCTTTACACAATGCCTGAAAGGAAACAAAGTCTCCTCCCCGGATTGGAATCCACCGGCTATCAGAAGCGGGGCGCGGGTCATCTAGCTGCCTCCCTACTTTATCAATAACTTTTTCAGCAACTCCACGGGCTACGGTTGCGCGCGCGCCCACCACTGTGATGAGCCCGTCAATGTTATGTTCTGCATGATCGATAATTACCGATCTTTTGGCAAAACTGTGATCTTCACTTGATTTTTGATCCTCGACATTACCAAATAATAT
>CAKZVB010000201.1 GCA_937922015.1 uncultured Granulosicoccaceae bacterium | reverse complement strand
AGCTTGCGAGCATGCCAATTCGGACAGCGCGTAAATTGTCGCGCTACACCGACTTGTTATGCGCACATCACTCAAACACTGCCTAAACACTAAATTTTTACCCGTGCTTCTTTAGACTTGATGATACTTCAAGCCAAGAGTACTTACTGCTGTGAGAGGTTGAATAGCTAGGGTTCTCTAACGGAGCTTCCCCAAAACAACCACCTGCAACGCCAATTAGACCTGGAAGCGAACTGACAGACCAATAAAGAGTTGTACCACACTCGCTACAGAAATACCGCTCTTGGTCTGCTCCATCATTGGGATTTGTTAGCCGATAACAAGATGGGTTACCAGCCACACGCTCTACATATTCTTTAGGAAAGTAAGCGGACATACCAAATGCGCTACCCGTGCGTTTCTTGCAATTGTTGCAGTGACATATACCGTGTTGCTTTGGCTCCCCAGTAACTTCTAGTACGACAACGCCACAACAACACTGGGCTGATCTTTTCAAATGTCGCTCCTTTCTCGCATAACAGCGTTATTCAGTGTCAAGCAGACGTGTTTAAACACGTCTGTCTGACGTATATCTACAGAACCGCGCCCACTCTATTCCAGCTATATTACCATGCATTTCAATCTCTTACCCTGATAATCCATAATTACCCAGCCGGGCAAAATACTCAAAATGAAACTTATTACTTGATTTCCAACATGGTCAAGCGGTGCCCAGCGCAATTGATACAGTATCAACTTGTGCAAGACTCTGAAATTTGGTGGGCACTGGCAGACAGTAGTCTTAGTTTACTTTTTACCATCTACCCGGTTAACAAATTATACAACCGCAATAACCTAAGAACTGTAAGCAGCCACATCACAGCATTTGTAAGATAAATCTTACATGCTGCTGGTTCGACGTGTTATCAACAACGGGATTAGACAGCTGAATACTTCTAACGGTCCCACTGACTTCAGGGACCCAACAATTGTGGCGTTTAGTCTGTTGCTATCTAAGCTTTATGGCCATCTTCACCAAACGCACCATTTCCGCAAGATGACTCTCGCGTGTAAAGCGAGCCACCAACCAGGTTCCACCGTTTTTGCGATTGGGGTGGCCCACTCGATCAGGCGCATGCGTAAGCCCTTCACGCTTGACAACTTCCGGCGAGAGCCGAACGTCCAGCTCGTTATTCCCGTGGAAGTGCGCTACCTCTTTTCCCTTGTAATCAATCACTAAGAAGTCTCGATCCGGCCTCCACAAATGTATATCGATGCCCGGAATTTTCTCGAGTTCATTAATCAACATCTTACGTAGTTTAGCCATGCTTTCTGTCACCGGAAAATGGATGTGAGTATGCCGTCAAACTTTCTAAGAGTCAGACTTGTTTGAAGCCTTGTTAAAAAAAGAAGTAGATAATTCCTGACACGATCACGAGCAGTAGAAAAATAATATCAGGAGTGACTAACAACGCCAAAAAGCCTTTTTCTAACTTTGTTTTTTTCTTCAAATCCTCAAACCTCTTTGTAAGCGCACTTTGCGCCTCTGGTGGCCTGCCTACTGCTCTTGCGGCCTGACGGGGAACCAACATTCAAACGGCAGCACTCTGTATGACAATGGCCACGCCATAGTTCTTTCCCCTAACACTGAAGTATCAGTAGTATGAATCGCATATTAAGTCTAAGCTGAGGAAAATAATACTATATAAGCGCTACCAGTTTTCAACTTACGGTGACAGGCATATCGATGCTGTTTGCCACGCTGACGCGCCAGATTGCCAGAAGCCGAAGCCAAAGCCAAAGCCAAAGCCAAAGCAAACTTATGATAGTCCTGTCAGGGACGTCCGCTTCAGTTATTTCTGAAACAAAGCCACACCCTAACCGACCTACCCTCAACAGCGGCTGCCAGTTCAGAACACAGAAATCAGAGGACAGAAGACAGACCTGGCTGCGGGTATCAGCCCCCATGCGCTACAAGCGCTGTTGTCTCAAACAAAGTGCGAACTACCGGAACTCCCCACCAGCAGCGTCTGCCAGTTCAGAAGACAGAAATCAGAGGACAGAAGATGGACCTGGCTGCGTGTATCAGCCCCCCAAGCGCTACAAGCGCTGTTGTCTCAAACAAAGTGACGCCCATCAGGACCTCCCTGCCAACAGCATCTGCCTTGTTTTTTGAAATCCCCCGGAGTCGGGTCAAAGCGCCAGGGATGGCGCGTGAGCGCCAGCAGCACAGGGATGTGCATCTGGCGCGGCCCGAAGGAGTGGGATTTCAAAAAATTCCGAAGGAACCCGAAGGGCAAGGCAGCAGCGGATGAAACAAAAAGGCGTTTTGTTTACTTTTCCGTCGTTGAAAAGTGAATTGTACAGCCAGGGACTGACTTCGAAAAAATGCCAGGGATGGCACGTCTAAACAGCTGTAAGAGCAGAATGACAGAGCAGAATGACAGAGCAGAACGTTAAAGCAGGAACGTTAAAGCAGACATCAAATTAGAATGAAAGAGCAAAACATCCAAACAAACTATAAGAGCAAAACAAACCCACACCGACCCTGCCCTTTATTTTTGCCCCAACCCTATTGTCTGCTCCCATAAACCCTTATCAATCGAAACCTCAGAAACTTCCTTGCGGTTTGCACCAGGCAATCTGGCATTCGGTTGAGCTGCTACTGACTCGGTAAGGCTGGCCAGCCTTGCCCAGAAGGCATCACCGGAAAAAGTAGTCGGGTCGACGATGAAATAAAACTGACCCAGATCATGCGGTGTTCCGTCGGCTAATTTCAGTCCTTTTACATTGAGTGAGGTGACACTGCCGGTTACAGCGGCTGCCAGTATTTCTGCCATCAAACCAAACCCGTAACCTTTGTAACCTCCAGTGGAAACTAACGAACCGGACAGGGCTGCCTTTGGATCCGTTGTGGGGTTACCGTCTTTGTCGACCGCCCAACCGAGGGGGATTGCCTCACCAGCCGCGTTTGCCATTGTAATTTTGCCCAGTGCCACTGCACTGGTGCTTTGATCAAACTGAAATGCGACGCCACCGTTTTCTGCGGGTATTGCCATCGCTATGGGGTTGGTCCCCAACACGGCTTTTGTACCACCGGGCGGTGACACCACGGCAGAGGCATTGGTAAAACCGATTCCTATCATGCCGGCGTTGGCAATCTGCTCGGTAAAATAACCCAGTGACGTACAGGTATGCGCGTGACAAACCGCAAATGCACAGGTACCGGATTCGGTTGCGGTTTCCAGCGCCTGTGGCAATCCGCGTTTAAACGCCGGTTGCGCAAAACCAAACTTTGCATCGGTCATGACACTTGCCGTTCTGGGCTTGCTTATCACCGGCTCAACGTTGCCGTCTACGCGACCTGACATCAACTGCAGGCAATAACTTTCCAGATAGTACAAGCCGCAGATAATATTATTGTTGGATTCGGCAACGCGAATAGCGTGTGATACCTCTGTAGCTATCCAGTCGGCGGCACCATGAGCGATTAACGCCTGCTTGCTGGCTGTTTGTATATCATTGAGGGTGACTGTTATTTTCGTCATGTCTATCGCCTTGGTGATTCTGGCAGAGATCGCATCCGCCGCACCTTCAATTCAACCACCCGCGGGCGATTGACATCTTTGAAAAAAGAATCATCGTCACCCCGATGGCCAGGGCTACTACCGGCATGACAATCGCCATCGCTCCCATCACATCTATCGCATCAGACAGAAACCATATATAGATCGACTGGCATAACACACCCAATGTTGAGACGATAAACAATAACAGAGCCCATTTCTTTCGCAACAACAAACCAATACTCCCCAACAGCCCGCCAAATACCTCAAAAGCAAAAACTATATTCACCCATGAAGGCATGGTCTTATACAGCATCTGCTGATTCTCAGGCATATTTGCCATGCTTTCACCCGGGAACAACCGCATGTAAAAAGCCGAACAATCCATCAAAAACCACAGCAACCCGACAATAGAGACAACCCAGAACCAGACCGGTACAGATACTTTTTGCGATTGAGCCGTATTTTCAGTCATATGATTTACCGAATGCGTAAATTAAAAATTCAGAATACAGCAAAAAGTCTAATGCACACAATGCCGGACACGCGCAGTCCGCTTTGGATCGCGGCTATTGAAACGGGTTATGAGTCTGGGCGTAGAACCTCTTCAACTGCGAACGCGCCCTGACGATGTGTTTTTATCGATCATTTTCGGGGCAATTGAATAACTATGCGCCTTAAATGATCGTAAAAACGCCCTCGCCAATAAAACGAACTATACTGCCAGTCGTTCAACGCGCCTGCGCCAACACAGCAAACCGAAAATTCCAGCCAGAAAAGCGCCGCTTAATCGCCCGCCTCCCAATACAACATCTGAAGCATCACTATCATCCGGCTGCTCGGCATCAGGATCAGCAATAGCACTTAGATTGGCTTGCAGGTTATAGGGGGTATCGCCGCTTGCAGAGACCTTTACATACCAGCGGGTGGCATCAAGATTTGCTAACTTACAATCGTATGACTGACTTCCGCTTTTGCTACAGGACGCTGTATTCGCACCACTTGCAGAAACACCGTTAACCTGTAAATTAACCGCCGCAGTTTGTCCCGACAAATCCAGCTGTAGTGTTTTATCCTGTGCCGTTGCCTCTATTACATACTCATCTGTTTCGTTTGAACGAACTGAATTTGTAACCATTGAGCCCGCCGAAATAAGTGGCTGACCTACACGGATAATTTTCGACACAGATGGTACACCGTTATTATCTACAATGAACAGCATGTAGTAGCCCGGTGGCGCGATATCCCGATTCGCAGGTGACGATACCTGTAAGGTATTACCCGCGAACGTATAAGACAGCGGTACCAATCGCTGGTCCTGATTCTGAGAATGAGTTACCGCGCCCAGTTTAATCAGATGAACCCTGGATATCTGCGCGGCCTGATTCGTACCTACTGAGAATTGCTCATTGTAATCCATGGTGTCAGGTGCGGAAGAAATGACCGGCCTGTCCGCCAGTGTATCGCCACTGGAAAAAAGATAGGGCGGTGAATATATTTCGGCGTTTTGCTCTTCATAACCAATCTCGTAACAGGTTCCGCAGTATCCGCCACCTGATGACAGCACCGTCCCGTCAGGCAGTAACAAAGCGATAGAGTGATATTGACGATCAATCTGCATGTCATTCATCAGTCGCCACTGACCCGTATCAGGTGACCAGATCTCCGGGGTAAACACACCGGTATCTTCACTCACCAGCGCCGCGCCGTCCGTGTTACCGCCGGTGGCAAGCACACTGCCATCGGCAAGTATGGTGAGATTGTGTTGGGTTCGACCAAAATTCATCGATCCCGTATCAGTGGACTGTTGTGTGGCAGTATCGATAATAACTGACGAATTATAAGACGCAGCACCACCGTCTTTTATAGTGCCACCCGACACCAGCACCTTGCCGATATCATACATCGCATAGCTGCCATAGCGACGCTCTGCAAATCCGTCACGCAGTGGTCCTTGCGTCATCTGACCAGTGCCGCTGGCGTCAATTGTTAACAAGGTATTCTGGGGCCCGAAAGACATCACTTTGCCTTGCGGTGTTGACTGCATCCACTGGTAATCAATTGACAGACCAGCCGGCTCCTGAATTCCTAATCTACGCCATGTTTTGTCAAACTGAAAAACCTCGGCGATTGGATCCGGATCATAAGTGCCCGCAAAAGTCAGCATCTCACCATTGGCAAGTGCTACCACTGACGCGTACCAGCGAGGTGCTGCCATATCAGGCGCCTGTTCCCACGTATTAGTCACCGGATCATATATATTAGTATTTGATAACGGGCCGTTCGCACCTGCCGTGCCGCTGTCTCCGCCGGAAAACAACACGCGGCCATCCCACAGTTGCGCAGATCCGGCACAAAACAAATCCGTATTTGTATTGTTATTAGTCGCTACATGAATATTTGTCTGCGGATCCCAAAGCGACACGCGGGTCGTATAGTTATCGGTAGTATGAGGATCATCATCAAGATCATCCGGCGTGGCATCCCAGGCCAGCACCTTGCCATTTGGCAGCAAATTAGCATGCACAGCAATCACCGGCCACGACATCACATCAGACCACTGCCCGTACAAAGCTGGCTGACCCAGAGAATTCTCAGCCGCCTTTATCACCCGCGAGCGATGAGGCAAGACCAACGAAGCCTGGCCCGAATCTATACCCGAATATAGGTGATGATCACTACCGGCAAATGAATGAGACGTTACGAGCAAACCGGCCAGACAAACCGGATAGCGAAGAGTATTTTTCATAAGTAAAAACAAAGATACAAACCCTATATTCTACACCGCAGACACACAAGCAATAACCATCAACCCATAAACCATGCCATACTGCCTGACTGGCAACGGATACACCGAGCACCGTCCCCCAATTCAACAAAGCGCTGCAGGCGTTATTCCGTCAAACAAAGTAAAAGCGCGGGCATGGCAGCGAGAGCGCCAGCACTCCCGGTCCGGGCATCTGGCGCGGACCGGATGATTTTAAAAAATACGCAGAAACCCGAAGACCAGACAGTAGCAGATCGCGACACAGGGACGTTTTCAGCGGGACGTTTTCAGCGACTTACCGCCCTTTGAAAAGTGGCTGGCACAGGCAGCGGACCGGCTTTGAATAACCGCCACGGCAGATTGTCATAATTAACAGAGTTGCGGTTACCACTGAACATCACCACAACACATTCCTTCTAAAAAAACCAACTCAACGCCAACCCCAACAGAGAAGAAACCAACAACACCCGCGCAATTCCCCAATGGCACCCGAACACCAACACCCCGCACAACCCGGTCAAAAACACCACCCGCCAGTCAACACTCCCCCAATCCGGCAGCCAGACCTTAAAAACCCCAACCTTCCGGTGATCAACCGATGAAAAGAAAACATGCAGAGCAAACCACAATGATAAATTTAATATCACCCCCACCACTGCGGCGGTAATTGCCGACAACGCACCACGCAGTTTTGGTTGATCACTTAGCCAGTCAATGTAGGGCGCACCGGCAAATATCCACAAAAAGCACGGGACAAAAGTAACCCAGAGTGTCACCGCCGCACCGGCCATTCCAAGAGCCAGCCCGCCTTCTCGAAACGCTGCTATAAACCCGACAAATTCCGTCACCAGGATAAGCGGTCCGGGGGTGGTTTCGGCAAGTCCGAGTCCGTCCATCATCTCTCCGGCGGTCAGCCAGCCGAACTGAGTAACCACATCCTGACCTAGATAAGCTAACACGGCATAGGCACCACCAAACGTCACAACGGCAAGTGTGGAAAAGAATCGACCAATCTCTGAAAGAATGTTGTGCGCACCCATCGCTTCAAGTGCAAACAACGGTAGCCACCAGATCAGCAGCCAACAAAAAACGGTCAATACCGTACCGGGCAACAAGTGAGATACTTTGTGCAACCGCACCTCCTTGCTGGTTTCACTGGTCACCATCAGGTAACCCGTCAGGGCAGCGATCAGTATGATCAGCGGATAGGGAAGGTTTAAAAAGAAAATCCCTATAAAGGCAAGCGCTGCAATGAACCAGTGTAACTTTTCGCCCAGCGCTTTGCGGGCTACCCGTAACAAAGCCTCAACGACGACCACGATAACAGCGGCTTTTACGCCCAGAAATAAAGCGCTGACCAGTGGCACATCGCCAAACAGCGCATAGATGGCGGCAAGTACCACAATCACGATAGCCCCGGGAATCACGAACAGAAGGCCTGCCGCTAAACCGCCGAGAACACCGTGCATACGCCAGCCTGCATAGGTGGCTAATTGCATTGCCTCCGGACCGGGCAGTAACATGCAGAAACTCAGTGCATTGAGGTAGTCCCTTTCACTTAACCATTTTCTTTCGTCGACAATCATTCGATGCATTAACGCTATCTGTGCAGCCGGACCTCCAAAAGACAGCAGGCCTATTTGCATCCACACAGCGATCGCCTGCCACAGCGTTGGTGACGCTGTCTGATCTTGTTCGGACTGCATTTAGTTAGGGCCAGTGGAAGAAACGGACTTTTTAGCGTCTGGCCAGTCATGCCCTTCATTAAGTCCGTCACGGGCCCAGCGATACAGAGCGTCATACAGCAACATTCCTGCATCAAGTTGCGCCAGGTCATCTTTGTACATGCGCGACAACCCCACAGACACCGCTAATAATCCAGCAGACTGCGCAGTTAGTTCCGGCCGGTTAGTGTCTGCGCCTCGCACTACGGTCGCGATGGTATTAAGCGCATCAATGCCAAGTTCAAATTCCTGAACCATCGTATCAAAGGTGCAGAGTTCATCGCGGTGACTCCAAAACACACCTTCTACATCGAATGCGGTGGCTTTAAACTTCTCTGCTACATCCAGCACCGTAGCAGGTGAGACAAATAGAAACCTGGCCTGCGGATCAACAAACCTGCGGATTAACCAGGGACAGGCGATTCTGTCAATCTTGGGTCGATAACGCGTCACCCACAACGTTGTGCCGCTATCGGGCAATGCAGTTACATCGTCATGTCGATCGGGAATTTTACTGGCTGGCACAAGCGGTTGACCTGCATCACGCCATGCCAACTGCCCACCTTCAAGGACCTGCGCCGGTATTCCATGGCAGCGCAATTGCGCCGCGGCACCCTCACTTATCTTTTTGCCTTTTTGACAATACACAATAAGTCGCCGGGCAGGATCGCTGGAATTTTTGAGAACGCTTTCCGCCAGCGAGGAAATATCGGTAAACGGGTGCCTGAATGCCCCGGGAATCAAACGCGGGTCGAGTGCAAAGTCTTCATCGATGCAAAGATCGACAATCACCGGCATGTCCGGAGTACCCGTTAAACGGGCGAGCTGGTTTACGGTTATATGGTTAGGTGACGGCATCTGCGCATCCTCCCTGTAGGGATCTATTCGCCCTGTATCTGTGTACATAGCGATGATCAAGGATTAAAAAGTCCGGATGCGATTCTCTGGCTGGCGCCTCACGGGGTGTTCGCAACCCCTTACCGACAAGTATGAAAGTTGCGCATCACCGAGTCAACACCGAGCCGGATTTTAGAGGCAGAATTGCCAAGCAGTTAAACACGGGATCAGAAGAATGCTAAGGCACTTTGACTACAGCACCCTCCGGAAGGCCGTCAATAATCTCAACGCGAATGCCATCAGACAAACCAATTTCCACCTGCTGTCGCGCCCATTGTGTGGAACCTTCAGATTGCTGATCTGCAGACTGACCATCGACCGTGCGCATAAGTACAAATACGCCGTCGTCACTAAAGCGAAGCGCTCTTTCATCAAGAGTCAGCACGTCGTCGCGCCGATCAAGAACTATATCCGCATTGGCGCTATAACCTGCCCTGACTGTTACATCAGAACCACTGGATAGTGCTGCACGCAATTCAAACTGCACAGTGCCTTCGGTGTTATTTCCTTTGGGAGAAATAAATTCAAGCACGCCATCAAAGATTTGATCTTCTATTGCGCCAATACTTATCTGCAGCGCCATCCCTTCTTGTATACGACCCACTTCGGACTCGTCGACCGTGCCAACAAATACCATGTCGGTCATATCGGCGATCGATGCGATAGTAGTGCCTTCATTAAAATTATTGGTCTCAGTGACTGACTCGCCCTCTTTAACCGGCACATCAAGGACAGTGCCATCAACCGTTGATCGAACCTCGTTTGAGACAGTGCCACTACTACCGTTACCACCATCGCGTATGAGTTCGAGGTTGCTTTCTGCTCCCTGCAGTTCTTCGCGTTTTATATCGTAGTCAAACTGGTATTTGTCATATTCATCTTTTGAGATGAGCTTCTCTCTGAACAACTGCCGCCTTCTGTCACGCTCTACTCTGGCGTTTTTAACACTGATCCTGGCGGTTTCAAAACGCGCCTGCGCCGAATTCAGGGTGACAGCATCAGGCACCACGGTGATCTTGGCCAACAGTTGACCTCGCACAACGATGTCACCCGGCGACACGTGCCGCTTTTCAACAACACCGGAAACTCTTGATTTTATAGTTACCTCCCGACGGGGAACTATCGACCCGGACGCAACCGCCTTGTTGATGATTGATCCGGTGACTACGGATTCCACTTCAAACTGTTCCGGCGCTTGCTGATTGCGTTTCACCAGAAAGTACAAACCGCCTGCCAACAGAGCAATTACGATCAGTACCAGTATTATTTTAACTATTTTCTTAAACATTATTTTTGCACTTTATAATCTTATCTGGCTGTTTAATCCGGATCACGGCTTAGCAGCACTCGCCCTTTTCCCTGCCCTACTCACTTCTAAGTGCCTCGACTGGATCTATTCGCATTGCATGCCGGGCCGGAATTAGTGTTGCCAGTAAAGACGCACAGGCAAGTGCGACAATGGCGGCAAACACAACCGTTAAATCTACCGTCGGGGTACTAAATAATACATCGGCATTCGCATCACTGGTCAGGGACCGTGTAAATCGGTCACCCAGATACAACGCGAAAAGGCCAGAC
>CAKZVB010000200.1 GCA_937922015.1 uncultured Granulosicoccaceae bacterium | reverse complement strand
GGCCTGTATGGTCTCTCCGTTGACAACCAGTTGTATATCCTGCTTTTGTGACATTGGAAAATCCTTAACCCGCGTTATTCATGAGGATTCGACGTTATGCCGAAATAGTGCAAAACAGGTCGCTTGAGTGAGAGGCGTCATAGGCTTATGTTCCCGTTGCTTTGTGAAAAATGCGAATTGATAAACATGCTTTAACGGGTTTGTCAGTCACATTGCTTTCAGAGCACGTTGCAGGACTACTTTTGCCAGCTGCAATCTGGTCTCAACGGCCATACTGCCATCCACTGCGTATTCAAGTGAAGATAGCGAATTCTGAGCCCTGGTCAGTGCTGCCTTATCGCCAAACACAGATCCTGCAAGTGCCGTTTCGGCATCTGTTGCTCGCAATGCCTTATCACCAACACCGAAAAACACAATTCGCAACTCCGTCCATGGGTCAGCCGACTGTGCACTGATTGCCACACCGGCCATCGCATAATCACCATGCCTTCTGGCCAGCTCATAAAAACCGAATCGTTGCTTTTCGGTGGCAGAGGGTATTTTTATAGAATGTACAAGTTCGTCTTCTTCCAGTGCTGTCTCATAGATGCCCTGAAAAAAATCATCGGCTGCAATTTCGTGTGTACCTCGCTGTGAGATGACAACAATAGTAGCTCCCAGTGCCTTTAATAGCGCGGGCATTTCTGCCGCGGGGTCTGCGAGTGCTGTGCTTCCACCTATTGTGCCGCGGTTGCGCACTGCCTTATGTGCCACGTGAGGTAGTGCAAGTGCAAACAGCGGTACGTGATGTCGAATGATCCCGGAGCTTAACAACGCCGAATAGCAAACCATTGCCCCAATGTGTATGACGCCGTCGGTCTTATCGATAAAGTTGAGTTCAGGCAGACGGTTCAGGTCAAGTAACACCCCGGGTTGTGCCAGTCGCAGATTCATCATTGGCATCAGACTCTGCCCGCCGGCCAGTGGCTGACACGGTTGATCGACTTCTGACAGCAGCTTAAGTGCTTCTGCGATCGTTTGCGGGCATTTGTATATTATATCGGACGCTTTCATGGTGTTGGTATAGTGACTCGATCCCCCTGTTTCCCGTGCCTGTGGCAATATCTCATGCCAGACGAGGCAGATCAAATACTCTTGCATTAGCAGCTTGCCACTGAGAAACTGGATTGGCAGAAATTGCACCGGAAGCACTACCGACAAACCGCCGGAATTTAAATTATTTTTCGGGTTACCCGAGGTGTTAGCGAACTTGCAGATTACGGTACAGCCTCGCGACCTGTGCGGTTGCCCTGATACAATCAGGCCAGGCAGCAGGCTCCCGCGGAGTTTGGCAAAAGTCCCGGCAACTTAAACAGTCATCGGAGGAAAGATGAAATTCAGTCGCGAGAAAATCTACGAGACCGCAAAACAGCTGTCAAACTGGGGCCGTTGGGGTGACAAAGATCAAATCGGCACCCTTAACAATATCGAGCCATCAGACATAGTTGCCGCGGCGGGTCTTATTAAAAAAGGCCGGGTATTTTCACTCGGCCTAAGCCTCAAAGAACCCATTCAGTCGGGTTTGTTTGGTGGTCGCTGGAATCCGATACATCAAATGCTGGCCACCGGTACTGACGCTGCGGCGGGAAAACAGGACGGTGACGGCAAAGCCTATTTACGCTACGCAGACGACGGCATAAACCTTCCCTGCCAGTGTTCAACCCAGTGGGATGCACTGGCTCATATATTTCTCGACGACAAAATGTACAACGGCTATGACGCCACAGAAGTCACCGTGCAGGGAGCGGCAAAGCTCGGTATAGAGAATGTGCGTGACAAGATGGTGGGTCGTGGCGTATTACTTGACATTGCCAGATACAAAGGCGTTGATTCACTGGACGATGGTTACCCGATCACCAATGATGACCTCGACAACTGTGCAAAACAGCAAGGGGTTGACATTAAAAAAGGGGATTTTGTCATTGTCCGTACCGGCCACCAGGAACGCTGCCTTGAAAAGCAGGACTGGTCGGGTTACGCGGGTGGCGATGCCCCGGGACTTGCCTTTGAGACAGCACACTGGATAAAACAAAAAGACATTGCCGCTATCTGCGCAGACACATGGGGTTGCGAAGTACGCCCCAATGAAACAGATGAAGCCAATCAGCCCTGGCACTGGGTGGTGATTCCCGCCATCGGGATTTCCATGGGTGAAATCTTTTACGTGAAAGAACTCGCCGAAGACTGCCAGAGCGATGGTGTCTACGAGTTCTTTTTTGTAGCCCCGCCCCTGCACCTGCCCGGTGGTGCCGGCTCACCGATCAATCCACAGGCAATCAAGTAGACCCTCATGAGCGACACTTCAATAATAGACCGCGACCAAATGCAGGTGCAGTTTAACTGCCGTGGTACTGCCTCTGGAAAAATGCGTAACGATCTGGCTGTATCGATGGTGCAGCCATTGCAAGAACACTTCGAAATGGCGACTGACGAAGGGCCCTTTCATGGTGGTGATGCAACTGCCCCGCCACCGTTAGCGTTGTTCGTTGGCGGTTTAACCGGCTGCATTATGACGCAGATTCGCGCCTTCTCCAGGCGCCTTGGCGTAACCCTGAACGATTTACAGGTTGACGTGCGAGTCATCTGGAACTGGCAAAAGACCGGCAAAACCTATGAAACTGCACCTGAGTCATTCGAGATTGATATTGACATCGACAGCCCCGATAACGAAGCCGCTATTCTGGAATTGATAGATGCTGCCAAAAAAGGTTGTTTTATTGAACAAACCCTAAAACAACCCAACACTGTACGGCACCGCTATAAAACACCGGACGGATGGCGCGACGCTTAACTGCGCGTAAGCCATGAACCCTGATAATGGTCACTTGAACACCTCGTCAAACCACTACAAAAGCCACCAGTCACAAACAAGGCCGGCAGGAACGGTAACCATCGCAGGTGGTTCTATCGCCGGCCTTACCGCGGGGCTGGCGTTACTGCAAAAAGGATGGGACGTACAGATATATGAAGCCACTCAGGGTGAGCTGCAGCACCGCGGTGCCGGTATCATCACCCATCAGGCACTATTTGATGTGCTGGCCAAACTCGGTGTCACAAGCAGGCAACAGATCGGTGTACAGATACAAACACGCAAAACCTTTGCACAGGATGGCAGCATTACCCAAACACTGGAACTGCCACAGATCGCAACGTCCTGGGGTCGTATGTATCAGTTGCTTAAACAGCACTTCCCTGATGAACGTTATCATCAAAACAAAGTGCTGCACAGCTACCGGCAGGTCGGTAATCGCGTTGAGTCAACTTTTACAGACGGCACCCGCACGACAAGCGATCTTCTAATTGCCGCAGACGGCATACGTTCAACGATAAGACAACAACTGGAGCCCGAAGCTCAACCTGAATACGCCGGTTATGTCGCCTGGCGGGGTCTAATCGAAGAACAGGATTTAACGGATGAGGAAAGGCGCGAACTTTTCCCCTACTTCACGTTCTGCCTGCCGCAAGGTGAGCAGGTATTAACCTATCCAATAGCGGGAAAGCAACACCAGACAGACATCGGCAACCGACGCTACAATGTGGTGTGGTATCGCCCGGCCGCAACTCAATCAACGCTGCAGGAGCTACTCACTGACATTGACGGCCGCAACAATGGACAATCCATTGCTCCCGATAAGGTAAGGCCCGCAGTGGTTGAGCAGATGCGCAGTGACGCCAGTGAGCTACTATCACCGCAACATATCAAACTTATAAATAAACTGGACCAACCGTTTATTCAACCCATCTACGACTTGACCACTACGACCATGGTATATCGCAGCGTTGTCATTATAGGTGACGCCGCCTTTACCGCCCGCCCGCATCTTGGTGTCGGTATCACCAAGGCTGCAGAAGATGCACTGTCACTGGCCAACGCACTTGAGGCGTACACAGATCAATCCACAGCGCTGCAACATTTTCAAGCACTCCGCCAGCAAGCGAGTCGTGCGTGGGTTGATCGTTCACGTGAACTCGGAGCCTACCTGCAAGCCCAGCTAATGAGCGATGAGGAACGACGTTTCGCAAATCTGCACCGGACCTCTGAGGCGGTAATGCTGGAGACCGCCAATCCATTAGTGTAGATTGACGGATTAAACAGGTAACTGCTGTGACTACTGCTGAGGTTAAAGAATATTATCGTCAGACCAGGAATAGCCAGATACGGCCGGAGCTAACGTTTGCACTCAGCATATTGGAGGATCGTGGAACAGCTATAGATTGCGGTTGCGGGGCCGGGTCGAACATTAAACACCTGCTTGCGGAGGGTTTTACAGTCTATGCTTTCGACATTGACAAAGAAGCAATATCCCTTTGCGCTGAAAGATATAAAGATAATCCGAATGTTGTTTTATCCCGCGCTACATTCGGTGAATTCGATTACCCGAACGCATCCCTCGTCGTTGCAGATGCAAGCCTGTTTTTCTGTGCTGAAAGTGAGTTTAATCTATTCTTGAAAAAGATGCGCCATTCCCTCATCCCACACGGGGTCTTTTGTGGTGCATTTCTGGGCGCAAGAGATACCATGGCTCAAGCTGATTTCAATAACGAAACGTATTGGGGGAATGTGTTGGTGCAATCAGAGAATGAGATCCGCGAGGCTTTATCCGGATTTGATATTCTTCAATTTACAGAGCTTGAAACAGACGGCAAAACCCCAGGTGGTGAAGACCATCATTGGCATATATTTAGTGTTGTCGCGAGAGTAGAAAACTAACCGGGGTAGCAAAATACACAACCGCGTGCGGCAGGTAACTTGCAGATCGAGGATTAAGGATTTGAAGTTTTGTTTCTGGCGATCGCTGGCTACTTATCGGGTTGGCATGGCCGCTCATAACTGCTCAACGAATCCACCAGCAGCAGATAGGGATAGGGATCGTTCCGCAATCAGGCAAATTTATCGTAGCGAATCTGTTCGACACCAAGGCCTTTTTCGGCAATAAGTTCACGTATCGACGCGTCAACCATAGGAGGCGGACCGGCTATAAACGCCATGGTATTTTCATTGGTTGCCGCTTTTTCTATCAACTCATGCACAAAGGCCTGAACTATGTGCAAGTTTGCGGTTTGATTGGATTCGTGATCTTCCATCTGTTCTGACAACGCGATGGTTATCTTTAAGTGTTGCGGGTAACGGTAAGCCAGATCCTTCAATATCGACAGATAAAAAATATCTGCACCTGAGCGAACACCGAATATTAAATGAATACTTTGCGACTTCAAATAGCCTGTCTCATCGGCTTGTTGCAGCATTGCCATCATCCCTGCAATGCCGGACCCGCCGGCCAACAGCAATAGATCGTGCCCCAGATCAGGTTCAAAAACAGCATGTCCAAGCGGTCCGAACAGTGACAGCTGTTGATTTTCAATCGGCTTGCCAAACAACAGCTGTGAACAACGGCCACCTTCAAAGCGCTTAATTACAAACTCAAGCTCATCGGTTTGTGTGGCGTAGTTGACCATGGAATAGGCCCTGGCACCGTTCACTCCCGGAAATTCCAGCGTCATGAACTGGCCGGCCTGAAAACCGATTTTTTCTTCCAATACTACAGTAAATGAAATGACCTCGGCTGTGAGCCTCTTAAGATTGGTGACTTTACCGCTAAGATGACGTGGGCTTGTTCCCACTGATTCGCTAGTGCTAACCGGGGATGGTATTCGTATTTCGCAGTCTGACTGCGCCACTGCCTGGCACATCAGAAATTCACCACGTTTTATTTTAAGTGCCTTGCGACCCGGCGCATCAACCCAGCCCTGATCCAGCTCACCGGAAACAAGCCTGGCGCGACAACTGCCGCAGGTTCCGGTTGCACATTCATACGGTACGACGACGATGATGGTATTCGTATTTCGCAGTCTGACTGCGCCACTGCCTGGCACATCAGAAATTCAC
>CAKZVB010000199.1 GCA_937922015.1 uncultured Granulosicoccaceae bacterium | reverse complement strand
AACTGCAGGAAAATTCACCGCTGGGTCGCGTGATGGCAGCGGCACTGGCGAATAGACACCGATCGAGAGAGGCGATTAAAACCTCTGTCGAAGAGGCCGGCTCGCACGTTGGTCACCAGTTAAACCGTTTTCTCAACGCATTGGGTACTATCGCCACCATCACGCCGCTGTTGGGTCTGCTGGGTACCGTTGTGGGTATGATCAGTGTTTTTACCCGCATCACCAGCGCCGGTGTGGGAAACCCCGGTGAGCTGGCCGGGGGCATTTCAACAGCGCTTATCACCACGGCAGCAGGTCTTACCATTGCCATACCTTCATTGGTGATGCACAGATACCTGCGCGGCCATATAGATCGCTTACTGGTTGATATGGAAAAGCAGGCGCTAAAGCTGATCGATGTTATCCAGATTCCGAAAGATGCCTTTGATCCTGCCGACGCTGCAATGGCAGAAGTCGCAAAGACAGACCATCAAAGCGCTGGTCGTTCTGTCGCGCCCGGTAACAACCGTTCGGTTGTTGGTGCTGCACAACTGGGTTATGCCGAGTGAATTTTCGCAACGCCACCACCGAAGAGCTGGATTTAAACGTAACACCGTTGATCGATGTAGTGTTTCTGCTGTTGATCTTTTTTATGGTATCGACAACCTTCCAGAAAGAGACCCGGCTCCAGCTGCAATTGCCACAGGCGTCGGATCAAAAAGCAGACCCCGCCAGCCACACCATCGAAGTGGTAATCAATAGCGGGGGTATGTTTTTCATCAATGGGCGCGAGCTTAGCGATTCCCGGATAGCCACGGTAAGGCGGGCGATCAATAAGCTGGCACGTGGCAACAAAGATATACCACTGTTGATACGTGCTGATGCGATGGCGCCTCACCAGTCTGTCATTACGGCAATGGATGCCGCAGGACAATTGGGTATGGTAAAATTTTCCTTAAGTGCGGCCCAGAGCGACTAGCCAATCCGATTAGGGTTTGCAGCAGTTCTCTGGCTTGCGATGTTCACTACCGGACAATCGTAATAACCGGCAATTGGAAACTCTTTGACCGACTCTAACCCCCATACCGACTCCCTGACGATGTACCGTCGGCTACTTTCCTATGCTTCCCCGTACCGATGGCAACTTGTGCTGGCCATTGTCTCAATGGTTGTGTATGCGGGGTCGAGTACCGCGTTTGCAGCACTGATGAAGCCGATGCTCGATGGTAGCTTTGTTGAGCGCAATTCGAGCTCGATCACATTCGTGCCGGTGTTAATAGTGGTTATATTTTTCTTCCGCGGCCTGGCCGGGTTTCTATCAGCTTATCTGATGTCTGCGATCGGCTGGCAGATAGTAAAAACGATTCGCCAGCAACTGTTTGATAAATACCTTGATCTGCCAACGGCAGATTTTGATCATTCATCGTCGGGAGATATGATCTCACGCGTTACCTTTAACGTGCGTAACATTGCAAATGTGGCAGCAGAGTGCGTGACTATTCTGGTTCGCGATTCACTGAGTATTATCGGCCTGTTGTGTTTGATGCTGTACCACAGCTGGAAACTGTCACTGGGTTTTTTGATCCTCGGGCCGCTGGTGGCGATGATCGTCGTCTTTGTCAGTGGCCGTTTTCGTAAACTGAGCTTTGGCATTCAGGATTCCATGGGCAGGGTAGCCAGTGTTATTGAAGAAGCCGTGGAAGGGCAGCGACTGGTCAAGGTGTTTGGCGGCAGAGACTACGAGCGTGAACACTTCGATAAAGTCAATGAGCTAAATCGTAAACTCAACGTGAAAGAAATGTTTACCCGCGCTGCAAGTGCACCAATCATTCAGTTTCTGGTCGCTATCGCGCTGGCGATAATTGTGTTCCTCGCTTCGTCGGGTAAATACGTCGGGGAAATATCAGTGGGTGTGTTTATGTCGTTCATTACTGCCATGATGATGTTATTCGCCCCGATAAAACAATTGACCATGGTCAATTCAAAAATACAGGCAGGGATTGCCGCGGGTGAAAGTGTTTTTAAAGTCCTCGATTCCGATTCCGAACTCGATACCGGCACGGTGGTTCTGAACAGTAAAAGCATCCGTGCAGATTTTAATGACCTGGATTTTTCCTACTCGAATGATAAGCAGGTGTTGCACAAATTATCTTTTAGTGTAGGAGTGGGGGAGACGGTTGCGTTGGTTGGTGGTTCCGGCAGCGGTAAGTCGACAATCGCCAATTTAATCCCTCGTCTCTATGATGTGACCGGTGGAAGCATCAGTATCAACGGTGCAGACATTCGCGAATACACACTTGAAAGCCTGCGTGCACATATCTCCTATGTCGGTCAGGAAGTCACCTTATTCAATGACACCGTACTTGCCAATATTGCCTATGGTCAAATGCGTGGTTCAGATAAGGCCGCCGTTATCGAGGCATGTCGTGTGGCCCATGCTCATGAGTTTATCGAAGGTCTTCAACATGGTTATGAAACTATCGTTGGTGAAAATGGCGTAATGCTGTCTGGAGGGCAGCGTCAGAGACTCGCTATCGCCCGTGCCATTCTTAA
Organism: uncultured Granulosicoccaceae bacterium; assembly: GCA_937922015.1. Lineage (GTDB taxonomy): Bacteria > Pseudomonadota > Gammaproteobacteria > Granulosicoccales > Granulosicoccaceae. The sequence continues at coordinate 6,741 of CAKZVB010000199.1, read as the reverse complement.
GGATGCACCGTTACTGGTACTCGATGAGGCGACCTCGGCACTCGATACCGAATCTGAAAGAAAGGTTCAACAGGGTTTGTCAGAGTTAATGAAAAACCGTTCCACCATCGTGATAGCTCATCGATTGAGTACCATTGAAAATGCAGACCGGATTATTGTCATGGAAGAAGGCAAGATTGTAGAAATAGGCAGTCATAAAGAGTTGCTACAGAAAAACGGTTACTACTCATTTTTACAGGGCAGGCTACAAAATCCGGATAATGACGCTGAACCCGTCGCGATTTAACAGACCGCGGTCCGTGCCCACTAAAGGCAGCCTTCCATGCGACTGAGTGCTCCGGCTTTTTGGCGCAGGCGCACGCTGTTCGCAAAAATACTGTATCCGCTGTCCGGGATATTTTCGGTGCTGGTGGCGATTCGCCGCTGGTGTTACCGTCGGTCGATTTTAAAATCCTGGAAAAGCCCTGTGCCGGTGATTATTGTCGGTAACATCTCCGTGGGCGGGGCCGGTAAAACACCCCTGGTCATCGCCCTGGTTGAACACCTGGCCAGGGCTGGCCGCAAACCCGGCATTGTTACCCGTGGCTATGGTGGTGACACCACCAGTCATCTGCCGGTGATGGTAGATAGTGCCTCAGATCCGCTGCAGGTGGGGGATGAGGCTTTGATGCTGGCAAGAAGAACACACATGTGTGTGGTGGCCTCGCGTGACCGGCCGGCAGCGGTGCAGAAACTGCTTTTGGAAAGCGATTGTGATGTGGTGGTCTGTGATGACGGGCTGCAGCACTACGCGTTGCAACGTGACATTGAAATAGTAGTAGTCGATGCCGAATACCGCTTCGGTAACGGTTATTGTCTGCCGGCAGGGCCGCTTCGTGAGCCTGTCTCGCGGATAAAAGAAGCTGATCTGGTGGTTTACAGTGGCCAGAAAAAAAAGCAGCCCGGTTATGTTTTAAAAATGGAAGGTTTCATCAGCCATGATGATAAAACCATGTTGTCTGTCGATGAATTTATACTTGCAAACAGTAACTCTCCGATTCATGCCATCGCCGCCATTGCTTATCCACAGAAATTCTTCAACACCCTGATTTCCATGGGTCTTGAATTGATCACACACGAATTCCCTGACCATCATGTCTATCGGGCGCGGGATATGCAGTTTTCTGGTCGGCAGACAATAGTAATGACAGAAAAAGACAAGGTTAAATGCGAGTCGCTTGCATTGGAAAATGCGTGGTACCTGAAGGTGAGTGCCATCGTTGATGCAACAATTCTTGCAGAGTTGGATCAGCAACTAGCTATTGCTGATCGCACAAAACAATCAAAGGGGTGCAAAGGTGACAGAGACAGCATTTAGAATTGTAATACCAGCGCGCTACCGCTCCAGCAGGTTTCCCGGTAAGCCGCTGGCGTTAATTGCCGGCACTCCAATGGTCATTCGCGTCTATCAGCAGGCGTTGAAATCGAATGCTGTTGATGTCGTTGTGGCCACCGATGATGATCGCATCCGGCAGGCCTGTGATGATGCCGGTGCGCCTGTCTGCATGACCTCGGCTGAGCACCTGACCGGCACCGACCGCATCGCCGAGGTAGCTGGTCTTATGAAGTGGGCGGCTGATGAGGTCGTAGTAAACGTTCAGGGTGACGAACCCCTGATCCCGATTAGTACGATTCATCAGGTTGCCGCCAATCTACACCGTTTCAAAGGCGCGAGCATTGCAACGCTTGCAAGCCCTATAACAGACCGTGATGAATTCGCTGACCCCAATAACGTAAAGGTAGTCTTTGATCATCAGGGTATGGCTCACTACTTTAGTCGTGCGCCCATTCCTTTTGATCGCGATGCTGTGGCCGACGGCAGCCACTTCGGGTTTCGGCATCTGGGTCTGTATGCCTACCGGGTCGGGTTTCTGCAACGTTATTCGACGATGAAGGAGTGTAAGTACGAAGCGCTGGAAAAGCTCGAGCAGCTGCGAGCGCTCTGGCACGGCGAACGCATTCACGTTGACGTGGCTAAAGAGCTGCCGGGTATGGGCGTCGACACTCCTGAGCAGCTTGTCCAGGTCGAGCAGTTGATTCTGAAGCAGACTGTGTAAGTTTACATAGCAGATAAAACCATGAAGAAAAAATGGCAGGTACTTGATCAGGAAATCAGCTTTCAGGGTTTCTTCCGACTGGTTAAATACAAAATCAGACACGAGCTTTTTGCCGGAGGCTGGAGCGCCCCGATAGAAAGGGAGATCCTCGAGCGAGGGCATGCAGCAGCCGTGCTGCCTTACGATGCAAAAACAGACAGCGTGCTCTTAATAGAGCAATTTCGTGCCGGTGCCATGAACGACAAAAACGGTCCCTGGCTGGTGGAATTTATAGCTGGCATGGTTGAAGAAGGTGAAACCGCCGAAGACGTTGTCAGACGGGAGGCCATAGAAGAGGCAGGAATTACACTGCAGGATATTCACTACATCACTACCTACTATCCGACGCCCGGTGGGTGTAGTGAAACTATCTCGCTCTATTGGGCACATGCCGATTTGTCCAAAGCCGGCGGCTACTTCGGGTTGTCCAGTGAAGGTGAAGATATCAGGGCCTTTGTGCTGAGTTTCAAAGATGCCCTGGCGTTGGTGGATGACGGTAAATTAAACAACTCGCTGGCAATTATTCTGCTGCTGTGGTTCCAGCGAATTCGTCAAAGCTTACTGAAAAATCAGAGCTAATCCGCACTTTTAGCCACCGCTGATTGCAAATTTCTGTGCAGTGATTGAGATCACGGTGTTAATTCAAGTTGTAACAAGCACTACCGCTAGTTTTTAGTCGATAAATAACAAAAGTACATTGACTGTTGTTCCACGGATGACGGTGGTCAGGGCGGAGCGTTTCCTACATGGCACAGAAAGTAGATCTGATGGTTATCGGTGCGACCGATGGCGTATCAGCGAGCGAGCTTACAGAGCGTCTGGTAACCGAATTCGGTCAGCCGGCAGAGGTCTTTGCAGATCTGGTCGCTGCGGCATGCTCGGGTGAAAAACCCTATGCTGCGCAAAGCAATGTCACGCTGGACACCGCGAACGAAGGCAGGGAGCAACTTGAAAAGCTGGGTGTAGTTTGTCAGATGCTGGTCGATGGCAAGCCGATAGGTGGTAATAAACCCGCCCCGGTGCAGCCGATATCAGAGCCGAAGGCTGAACCAGCCGCGCCGCCAACGGCAACACCAGCTGTCGAATCAGTGGCAGAAGAAACGCCTGTCAACGATGAAGAAAACCATCTGCCCGTAGAAGACGGGATGAAAATCGTCGACGTGAATTTTTCAGATGAAATTGGTTCGCTTGGACCTGACTCCAGGAAGCATGAGGCAGAGAAAGACCCGAATGATGAGCAGGAAGAGCATCTGCCAACCGAAAACGGGCTGGAAGTAGTTGATATTAACTTTAACGATGAGCTGGGTTCATTAGACGAGGATCTGGCTGGCCTGAAAGCAAAGAGCAGCGCCGGAAAGACTGAGCAGAAAAAGGCAGAACCTGAATCAGCCGAAAAGATTGAATTGCCTGATCCCCCTCAGGACGAAGCCAGGCCGGCAGTGCAGGAAGTGAAACCGGAAGCAGCTCCGGAGTCAGACGAAAAGAAGCCGGACACATCAGCCACACTTGAGCTGTCGCTGTCTGATGATGACTCCACACCACTCACCAGGCCGAAACAAAAAGGCAATACAGTCCCTGATGATGGTGGTCTGACTCTGAGTCTCGATGACGATGCACCTGTGCAGTTGCCGAAAAAGAAGCCCGCTGCCTTTTCGCAACCTGCGATTGGAGATGACATAAGTCTCGAATCTGAAGTGCAGCCGGAATTACCGGAGCCAGAGGTTGTAGCAGTTGCTGAAACAACGACCGAAGACCCGGAGCCGGAACAGCCAGAGCCAAAGCCAAAGCAGCCAGAGCCAGAAAGGGGAGAGGTCGAAGAAACTGAATCTGCAGCAGTTGCGGCTGAAGTTGACGCGAGAGACACCTCTAAAGAACGCAAGGAGGAAGTGGCACCGTTAACCGAAGAAGAAGCCGAGGAACCTGCAGACAAAGAACCTGCCGATAAATCTACCAAAGCGGAATCTGAAGACAGTGAGACTTCGGCCAATCAAAAATCAGAACCACAAGTTGTTGAGCAAGTCAGTGGCGCGTCTAATCCGGTAGGGAGTCTCATTGCTGAGCTGACCTCTGGTGCCGACGCGGCAGCACCAGGCGGTCTGGTGCTGCCCGGGCAGGCCGCAGTAAGTGATCCGGAAGAGGTTGAAGAAGCCGTAGTTTCTAGTGAAGAGACACCGGAAGTGACGGTTGACGAAGAAAATGAGCCTGTGGCGACGTTACAGGTTCAGGATGTCATTTATAACGATGAGGAAGAGGGAGCAAGCGGAGGCCTTGTAGAGGAGGCAATAAAAAAACGAAAAATAGCCAACGTCACCAAAATCGCAGCCGCTGCGGCAGTGGTTGCAGTCGTAGGCGGGGGGACATTCTTTGTGGTAAACGGCATGTCCAGTCAACAGGAAGTTGTACCGGTAGTGGCGCAAGCAGCACCGCCAAGCGAGAGTTCCAAGTTTGATGCTGTAGAAGAGGTATCGCTAAACGCGGCGATTGAAAGAACAGCCACCGTCAACAACCCCGGTAAGTTTTCTACTGAAGAGCTTATTGCCTATTTATCTGACGACATTGGAAAAAGCGCGCGCACAGAGCTGGAAAATTACGTAAGCGGCAAAGGTGAATCTACATCTTCGTCATTGACCCCTCGTATGGGGGCCGCCATACCTGCCGACAGTAAATCTGTCTTGTGGTTGAAAAACCGGGTCGATCATCCGGCGGACAAGTACTTTGATGAGTGGTCAAAAAGAGAGATTGATTTACATGCGTTTCTGGAACTTCAGGAGCGATTGATTGAAGTCGGCGATCTTAAAATAGCCACAGAAGTCAGTAAAAGTACCAAAGATAAATGGTTTGCCGTAATGAGTCAGCAACGTTTGGCGCGTGCCTATCACGACAAAGGTGAAAGGAGCAAAGCAGATGAGGTATTGCAACAAGCGCAGCGTGGAACCTACGCAATACTCTCAGAGGCAGAGCGTGTCATTGCAATAGCTGACTATGGTTTGACCGAAAAATCCATGGGCTTTGAAGAAGACTCACTCGACAGCTTTTTGAAAGCCGGGATTCTAGCCAGAAACCTTGCAAAACCTGAAAGCAAAACTGTTGCATTAAGTGCGATAGCAGATTACTACCAGAAGTTGAACAGGCTCGAAGACTCCGCGCATTTTCTGGACATGGCAATGGAGACTGCCTACGAACTTCCGGTAAATACCGCAGCACGTGACCTTGCAATACGTCAAGTAGCGCTGACGGAAGTACGGTTAGGTCTTGTCAGTCAGGCAACAGATCATGCAAACTTGATTGTTGATCCGTTTGCAGCAGTATCAACACTGCATGGTATCGCATTGGAGCTTGAGAGAATCGGAGATAGAACAAACGCCAGGCTTACGCTTAACATGGCTTATCGTGCAGGAAGTCAGATCAAGGATAGTGAAAAGAGAGATAAGCTGTTAGAGAAAATTAAATTGGCAGATGGTTGATATGCCGCAAAAACGCTGTTTAAATTTCCATGGAACCGGGAAAAGGCAGAAAAAAATGAATAAAAAGTACACGTTGTATGTGGCGATGGTCGCAGTGTTACAGGCTTGTTCAGCTTCAAGCGACATGGGACCGTCGTTATCTGCGGGCCTTAAAGTCGATCAGGACGTGGTTGCGAATGCATCAAATATCCGCTGCGATGCATCAGCTGCGGATTTCGAAGATGCTATGCTGGCTGCTATAAATAATTCACGCCAGGTAGCGCGAATGTGCGGAACAGGCAGTCGTCCTGCCGTTAATCTCGTTGACTGGAATGATAAGCTAGCCACAGCAGCGTTGGCTCATGCGCAGGATATGGTTACCTCGAATTTTTTCAGTCACACCGGATCAGATGGTTTGGGTGTGTCGGACAGAGCAGAGACTGCAACTTATGACTGGCTCGCGATAGGAGAAAATATTGCAGCAGGCCAGTCGAATGTAGAAGAAGTACATCAAGTTTGGCTAGATAGCCCCGGGCACTGTCGCAATATTATGAATGCACTGTATTCTGAAGTTGGCGCTGCTTGTGTTGCTGGCGGTAGTAGTGATTTTTCCAGTTATTGGGTTGTAGTGTTTGGGGATCAGAGATAGCGGATCATACATAGACAAGGTCTGTTGTATAGCTTTGGTGTGTTGCTGTGGTGTTCAGTTCCTTGCATTCAGCTCTGGCATTCAACTCTGGCATTCAACTCTGGCATTCAGTTCTGGGGTTCAGCTCTAACGTGCCATCCCTGGCGTTTTTTCGAAGCCATCCCTGGCTGTACGATTCACTTTTCAAAGGCGGAAAAGTAAACAAAACGCCCTTATGTTTCATCCGCTGCTGCCTTGCCCTTCGGGTTCCTTCGGAATTTTTTGAAATCCCCCTCCGTCGGGCCGCGCCAGACGCACATCCCTGTGCTACTGGCGCTCACGCACCATCCATGGTGCTTTGTCCCGACTCCGGGGGATTTCAAAAAACAAGACAGATGCTTTGTTCTGGGGAGGTACTGTAGAGATAAACTTTGTTTGAGATAACAGCGCTTGTCGCGCTATGCGATACAGGCCTCCGGCGGCTTACTTTTGGAAAGTAATCAAATTTTTCTTTTGACTGCTCTCTTGGTCTGTG
>CAKZVB010000198.1 GCA_937922015.1 uncultured Granulosicoccaceae bacterium | reverse complement strand
TGTTGCCTGCTGATAACACTATTTTTAAACATTGGTCCTGTTGCGGCTGCTGCAGAAATAAGTGCACCTGGCACTACTATACATAACCAGGCAAGCCTGTCTTACATCAATGCAAATGGCCGCTCGATTACTTTGGTTAGCAACGTATCGACAGTTACCGTTGGCCACTTTTTCGACGTTGCTCTGGGTGCGACACATAGTATTGAGTCCAGGGCCGGAGAAGTAATTGCGTTTTCGCATCAGTTGGTAAATACAGGTAATACGCCCGACAGCTATTTCCTTAGCGCCAGGCCGGTACCGCTGACAGACGAATCCCGAAATTCAGACTCAGAAGACGCAATCCTGCTGGACAGCCTGATGGTCTACCGGGATAGTAACGGCAACGGCATTGTCGATGCCGGTGAGCCTGAATTTACCCACACTCAATCACTTGCACCGGGCGACGTAGTTGATCTCGTCGTGTCGGGGATTGTTCCCAGAGGTGTTGCGCCGGGTACAACACTTACCCTCGAAGTTTCGGTCAAGTCTACCGGTGCGCCACAAGTTGCTAAATCGGTAGTAGATACGGTCGTTGTGACCGCCGGTGCGATCATTGATCTGCAAAAACAAACCGCGCCATTGTGCAGTGTGGCGTTGTTTCCGGGTGATACGGTGACGCACCAGATTGAAATAGCTAATAGCGGATCGTCGGGTGCAGAGGGCATAAGACTGGTGCTTGACGGAGAAATCACCAGCGGAATTGTTATCGAGCAAGCGGTGCCTTCGAACATGAGGTTCACCGGTTTCAGCAATAAGTCTTATGCGTCAGGTGCGCTGCCGGTAATGAAACTGTCGGGTGTAGCAGAGAACTCGTGGATTAGCGCAGAGTTGTGGGACGGTGTTGCCGAAGTGGTAAGCGCCGGTCTGTATTATCTTCCCGGGCAACTGCCGCCACAGTCGGTGGAATCTTTTACTGTAACGATGAATGTACTGGAGTTTGGAGATAACGCAGCACTTGTCACTACCGCGGCCACAGTAGATCTAAATGGTGATCGACTGGCTGATTATTCCAGTAACAACACTTGTAATATTTTCTCGGTTCCCAGTGCGGCACAACATGCACAGCTGCGGTTTTTGGAGCCAGCCTTCGATGTGCGTAACAATAGCAGTCTGCCTGATTTCAATTCAGAGTCAGGCTTTGATGATGCCGTGCAATACAGTCTAAACCACGGCGGCGCTACTTTATATCATCCAATAAGGGACGGCGCGTATCTGGAGTTGGAGCTATCCGACGCGGCAGGGCGTTCAGGTAACATAAAGATAGACGCCGCGGGAAATCGTTATGTGGTAGCGCTGATTGAATCTGATCTGACTGGTGACAGTGTCAATGTAGTGATGCTGGAGACCACCACGGCAGGTATTTTTCGCAGCCTGGCACCAGTGGTTTTGTCAACAGATGAAAGGTCAGGAGGTGGCTTTTGCCCGCAATCGCCTGACAGTAACGTAGAAATGTTTCCTGTCTACGATGCCATTCCGGATAGCTGTGTTCTCGCCAGTGGCAGCGACGATGAATTGCAGGGTAGTTACCTTGACTCGACTTCGGGTTTTGCCATCGCTGACGTCGCGTTAGTTCAGCCGCGTGCAATGGTGTTCAACGCACAGACACTATTACCGGTTGAAGGAGCGCTGGTGAGCGTTAGGCTGGCGACAAACAATGCGATTGCTGTTGATATGGCGACCGGTAATCAACTGCTCTCAACCAGCGGGCCAAACGGTCTTTATGAGCTTCCAAGGCTGGAATCCGGGGTTAGTTATTATCTTCACGTTGATCCACCCGAAGCGCATAAGTTTCCGTCTGTAGTGGCTCCCGAACAGTTATCAACATTTCAGATATCCAGCGCATCATATGGTCAAACAGGGTTTGGAGCGTCTGGTGTTTTTACGGTTGACCGATCCCGGCTTCCCGAGCTGGTTGACATACCGCTTGACTCCAACATCGGTGATGTTGTGCTGAGTGTTGAAAAAGCCTCAGCTCAGACTGACGTTGAGCCGGGGCAAGTGGTGTCTTACAGTGTAGCGGTTAGAAATCTTGATACAGATCCCGTCACTGATATCCAAATAGAGGATCGTCCGCCCTACGGTTATCGATATGTTGCAATGACTACAACGATAGACGGTGAACCAGTGGTCGACCCGGATGTTTCCAGCGATGGAACGCTTACGTTTACGATAGCCGCTATCGGTGCTGCTGAGACGCGTCGATTGGTCTACTCGCTCAGGGCGACTGCCGGTGCAATTGATAGTGATGGAATCAACATGGCTATTGCAAAGGGCATTAACTCTGATAACGCTCAGGTGGTATCTAACGAGTCGCGTGTGAGAGTGTCATTGCGTCGAGACGGCGTGCTGTCCGACCGTGCTGCGCTGTTTGGAAAAATATACGTAGATCAGAATTGTGATGGTATTCAGAACCATAGCGAATGGCCTGTGGGTGGCGTACGTCTGTATTTGCAGGACGGTACTTACACGGTTTCCGATGCGGACGGTCTGTTTAGTCTGTATGGATTAAAGCCAGGCAGCCATGTAATAAAGGTCGACAATCACACACTGCCGCAGGGCCTTGAACTAAAGCCCCTTGATTCCAATCAGGGCGTTGATCCTGAGAGTCGTTTTGTCGATCTGATGACAGGTGATTTTCATCGGGTCGATTTTGCCGCTTTTTGTCCGCAGCAGGATATCGATCGAATATTCACCGAGATAAAGGCCCGCAACGAATCTATCAATGGCAGTTGGTTGTTAAAGCAGGCGGAGCAATTTCGGGCTGGTGAGGAGATGCAACAGAGCGACCCCAATTCTCTGGTACGGTCGATTGACGGCGATGTTTCCAGTGGCATGCTGGATGGACCGGTTGGTGCCGACAACAATGGCCGTGAAACCGGCATAGCGGTACAACAGGCAATCGCGCTGAATCAGGAGAACCTGCAGCCGCAGGAAAAACTGCCGGTACCCAAAGAGATCGTCGCGTCAATCACCAGGGCTCAGGCCAAGGCCGGAACCTGGTTGTGGCCCGTGGATGCGCTCAGTATCAAAGGGCGATTCATGGTGGTGGTACGTGATGGTATTGATCCAACGCTCTACATTAATGGTGATGCGGTTCCTGCCAGTCATATAGGCGAGCGCATGACCAATCGGCGTGAAAAGGCGCAGGTAGTTGCCTGGTATGGTGTTGAACTTGATGCCGGTGAAAATACGGTGGAAGTTAAAGGCGTCGGACCTTTTGGAAATGAAAGGGTACTGGCGACTGGGGTATTTAAAAAACCATCGTCCGGCACGCAGATCAGGTTAACCGCAGAAGCGACTTCGATTCAGGCAGATGGCGGGCGCTCAACGTTGCCGGTAAAAATAGAAGTGCTCGACAGTCACGGCTATCCTGCACTGGGCGTCTATTTCATCACCCTTGAAAGCAGTGACGGTGGATGGGTAGAGCAGGATATACAAGACTCTGAACCCGGCCGTCAGATAAGAGTAAATAACGGTTCGAGAGTGGTTCACTACCGTAGTTCGGATACTACCGGAACGGTTACGCTTCGTGCCAGCACCGGTGAATTCTCTGACGAAATCGCGGTACAGCAGGTTAGTGAATCCAGACCCTTGCTCGGGGTTGGACTGCTTGAGGCAGGGGCGTCTATATCAAGTGCCAGGTTTGGTGAGTTTGCCCCTTCACAATCGTTGCCGGGGCTTGATGGTAAAAGTCGGCTGCACGCTCGCGGTGCCGTGTTTGCCAAAGGCCGGGTGAAAGACAAGTACAACCTGACACTGTCGTATGATTCTGACAAAAATAGCGAAGAGCTGTTGCTCAGAGACATCAACCCCTCACAACACTACCCGATTCACGGAGATGCTTCAATCAGAGGATACGAAGCACAGAGTCGCAGTAAACTGTATTTTAAACTGGAGCGTGACGACAAAAGTATCATGTGGGGTGACTATCTGACTGACTCTGGTAGTGATCATGAGGATCTGGCCCGCTCCCGACGTACGCTTACCGGTTTTAATGCCGTAGCCTCTGATGATAAAAACCGTCTGCGCTTTTTTGTTGCAGCACAGCAGGACGAACGTAAGTATGAAGAAGTACCCGGTAACGGCAGTGCCATGCTGTACCGTCTGCAGTCTTATCCGATCGTCAGTAACAGTGAAATAATTGAACTTATCACCCGCTCACGCGATAACCCCGGACTGGTAATAGCGCGTACCCGCCTGAATCGCTTTGGTGATTACACCGTCGATCCGATCGATGGCTACCTGACGTTCTCTACATCAGTACCCACGGTTGACGATCAGTTAAATCCTGTATTTGTTCAAATCAGCTATGACGTGGAGCGGGGCGGAGACCACTATCTAATTTCCGGTGTGAGGTTTGATCGGAATATCACTGATACCCTGCGGTTCGGTTTTAGCCATACGATCGATGATCATAGCGAAGAGGGAAAGAATCTCTCTGGCATTTATGCAACTTATGATCTTGATCAGCGTACCCGTCTAAGTGCAAGTACCGCCGTCAGTGATTCTATTGCGCAGGGAAACGGCACTGCCAGCCGTTTTACTCTGGATCACAGCTGGTCCGGAGACTCGCAGGCGCGAACCTCCTTTACCTATGCAAAGGTAGATGAAAAATTTAACAATAGTGGCGCCTCGGTAGCCGCTGGCAGGGTAGAGACACGGATTAACCATAAACAAAAAATAAAGGGTGATTCGACACTGATACTCGATGCCGTGCAAAGTGACTCTCTGGTGAACCCGGAAGGTCGCCGCACCCTGAGTGCATTGATTGAAAGTAGATTACGTGAATGGCTGGTGCGTGCGGGTATGCGCCAGATTACACAGGAAGACTTTAACAACAGCGATCAATTTGTCACCGCGATTGTCGGGGTCGGGCGCAATATTACTATAGGTGACAAGGTTGGTCAGTTTGATGCCGAGCTTGAGCAGGATACAGGCCGTGCCAGCAGACAGAGGGTGACGTTAGGTGCAAAGCTGCAGGTTCATGAAAAAGCCCGCGTCTACTCCAATTTTGAGCTTTCCAATAGCTTACTGGCACTGACAGGTTCAAGTAACAATCAAAAGTCAGAAGCGCTTACTCTAGGTCTGGAGACAACTGTATTGCCGTCTACCAGGCTGTATTCCGAATACAGAATGCGCGGTGCCTTTGACAGCCGCGACTACGAGACTGCAAGTGGAATACGCGGTGACTATGAGATAGAAAAAGACCTGCGTGTCACCCCCAGCCTGGAAATCATAAAAACAGTTGACGGCTCTGCAAACAATGACTCCATTGCAGCATCCGTTGGCATTGTAGATACCCGAAACCAGAACAGTCGCAGACTGGCGCGAATTGAGACAAGACATACAGAGACCTCTGACTACATTGGTTTTAAGGCCAGCTACGCTGCGCGGATGAATGAAGACTGGACCGCCGTGCTGACCGAGAATCTCGCTCTGCAAAACAACCGTGATGGAGAAGATACCCTTCGTCATTCATTCGTGGCCGGATTCTCCAGAAGACCCAAGCTTAACAATCGACATCATATGTTGTTGATGTACAACTGGAAGGAAGAGAAAGGGCTTAGCACTAACTTTGATCGGTCAGTACATTTACTGTCAACCCATCAAAACCTGCAGCTCAGTGACAACACTATTTTAACCGGTCGTTTCGGTGGCAAGCATCAATCTACCCGTTTCACCGGACATCGGGATAGCGGTTTTGCATTGCTGGCCGATATCAGATTGAACTTTGATGTGGATCGCCGCGTTAATGTTGACCTGCGTGGTGGTGTGCTTGCCAGTGACGGAACATCGCAAGTGCGTTATTCAGCCGGGGCGAGCCTGCACTACGTGCTCAATAAAAACGCGAGAATTGGTGTCGGGTATAACTTTGCAGGGTTTAAAGATAGTGATCTGGATGCTGAAGAATATAACGCACAGGGCTGGCATGTTGGCTTGCAGTACAAATTTGATGAGGAGTCACTGAAATGGCTGGAATAAAATTACTGCGTTGCCTGTTGGTTCTGCCAGGTGTCTATTGGCTTTCCTCATGTGCCAGTACCGAAGAGTTGTTTGCACAATACGACGATAATTTTTGTCCGGTAGCCACCAGCATCGTTGTGCACGAGAAAGAAGTTTTTCGAGATCGCGTGGTTGTCAGGGAAGTGCCTGCCAGTGCTCAGACAATGCCATGGGAGCCGGCGATATATTTTGATTCCAATAGGGCCGATTTGTCAACGGTTGCCAGACAGGTTCTTAGTGAAAATCTTGAATTTTTAAAAACATTCGAGCGTTACCGGGTATCGATTAGAGGGTTTACCGATGCGCATTCTACCTCTGACTACAATCGCAAATTGTCGTTTAAAAGAATTGCCGCAGTACGGGACTATTTTGCAGAAGCAGGTATTACCGCTGATCGCATTGTCAGCAGGGCGCATGGTGAATCACTGGCGATGGGGAGAGAGGCATCTCCGGTGGCGGATAATATAAATCGTCGGGTAGAAATGATACTGCTTGACCCGGTAGGCCGGCCACTGGCCAGGCACCATAAAGTTGTGATTGGACCGGCAGACTGAGCCCGCATTAACCACGAGGCGTCCGGTGAAAATTAACGATATGTCTATCTACAAAAATACCAAAAATGACTCAGGCTAATATGAGACCTTCTTCGTCAATATTAACGCGACAGCGGGATAAAGCGATGCGACTAGTCTGCAAGCTTTCTCTTGTCCCGTTTCTGTTGTGCCTGTCGCTGCTGTTTTATTCCAATGCTTACAGTGCCACACCGGCCGGTACGGTGATTAAAAATCAGGCAAGTGCGTCCTATAAGGACAGCAATGGGATTTTGCGAGTTACTACATCGAATATTGTTGAGACTTTGATCCAGCAGGTTGCAGCACTGCAGCTGACTCAGGATCAAAGCCGCCCCGTGGCAGCCGGCAATCAGGTCTTTTTGCCACACACGGTGACCAATACCGGCAATGGCACAGATTTGTTTACTCTTACAGTGACCAACAATGTCGCGGGTGATGACTTCGATCTTACCGGTCTGGCAATCTACGCCGATGAAAACCAGGACGGGCAGCCGGATATCTATACACCGGTAAGCCAGACTAGTGCAATTACAATGCAGGGCTCATGGAGTTTTGTGGTAGCCGGGTCGGTTCCCCCCGGCACCGCCGCCGGTCAGCAATCTGTGGTGACGGTTAACGCAGTGAGCCAGTTTAATAATGCACTGACCTCGGCAAACACGGACACGGTCGTGGTTAGCGATGGTGCTGTAGTTGAAGTCAGTAAAAGTATAAGTGCGACAGCAGGTACAACACCGGGCGGCCCGTTTACTGTGACGCTGAACTATCGCAATACAGGCAGCGGTGATGCTACAGACGTCACTATTATCGATGCCCTGCCGATCGGCATGGACTACGTTGCAGGCTCCGGGCGCTGGAATGAAACAGGCAGTGAGGTACTGACGGATAATAGTTCTGCTGACTATCAGGGGTCGCCGGAGACTATCAGGTATTGCGCGTATGACGCCACCTGTGGTGGTCTGCCGGAAGCTGACAATGATGCTGACAACGACAGTGTTAATCAGATCACCGGTATCGTCTCAAATTTGGCCTCCGGTGAGACAGGTCAGATCAGTTTTGAAGTGGAAATTCAAAGTGGCCTCAATGCAGGTGACCTGTTAAACACGGCAGAATTTGAATACACCGATAACGCCACGGTCAGCACACGGTTTAACAGTAATACTGTGTCGTTCGAAATTCTGCACAACACCGAGGTAGTGCTGAACGGATCTGATATTGACCCTGTTGACGGTACGGCAGAACCGTCTGTGGTCGCCGCGGTGGCACAGGGTAACTCTGTGTATTTCAATAACTATGTCTGGAATAGCGGCAATGGTGAAGACAGTTTTGACATTTCCATCGACAAGGCCGCCGCAAGCTTTCCGCCCGGTAGTGTTTATCGTGTGTTGCAAAGTGATGGCATGACGCCGCTAATGGACAGCAGCGGTAATGGCATACCGGACACCGGGCCATTGCCTTCGGGAGAGTTCTATAAAGTCGTGGTACAGGTTGTTCCACCGGCCAGCACGGAAGGGGACAACGGTGGCGCCGGCTATGAAGTGTCTGCAATGGCAACATCAGTTATTGACAGCAGTAAGACCAATGCGATGGTAAACCGCCTGTTAACGATCAGTACTGCCGGTATTGATATCACCAATGTTGCAGAGATAGGCGATGGCGCAGAGCTTGGTGCAGGCGCCGGGCCGGAGACCAGTCCGGTGAGTACATTGGTAGCGGCACCGGGCTCTCGGGTGATTATAGGGCTGTATATTAATAACACCGGGCAAACACCTGTTAGTCCTGATTTGACGGTGAGCACTGTCAGTGATTTTTCTACGATAGAATTACCAGCGCACTGGCGTGTGGATTTTCGCATTGAGGGTGAGGATGAAGACGTCACTAATACCGGACTGATTCAACCGGGTGAGTACACTCTGGTTAATGCCACGGTCACGATACCCGCTAACGCCGCTGACGGCGATACCAGTTTGTACTTTCAGGCGTTATCGGATCTGACCGGTGCTGTCGATGTAAAACACGATGTAATCACCGTGACAACTGTTGAGCAGGTATTGCTGGAGCTCGATCAGTCCGGTCAGACCGACCCCGGCGGATCCTATGCTTACAGTCATACAATTACCAACAATGGCAATGTTGGAATTGCGGATTTACAGCTGAGCACTGTCGACAGCCTCGGGCCGGATGGTTGGACATCTGTAATCTATGAAGACACGGATGCGGATGATGCTCTTAGCGGTACTGATCAGGTTGCTACGTCTATAGTCAGTCTGGCGGTCGGTGAGAGCCGTCGCTTATTTGTTAAAGTGTTCTCACCATCGGGCGCCCCTGTATTGAGCGCCAATCAGACTGAGCTTACCGTGCTGTGGAACGGTGGTGCCGGTTCAGCTTCAGTGATTGATGTAACCACTATCGCACTGATGGAAATCAACATTGTGAAAGAGCAGGCTCCGGATTTCGGTTGCGATGGTACGATTGACGGTAGTTATGGTGTTACGGGGTTTGCGGTAGAGCCGGGTAATAACTGCGTGAGTTACCGGCTGACGGCAACCAATGCAGGGCAGGCAGTGGCCTACAATGTTGACGTAGCAGATGCCACTCCGGCGTTTACTGAATACGCTGGCGTGGCCAGTTGTTCGCAAAGCGGCTGTGCCGTGTCTGAGCCCGCTATCGGTGGTCAGGGTAACATTGTCGCATCAATACCATCGCTGGCAGCGGGTGCTCAATTGATACTTGAGTTCAGTGTCAGAGTCGAGTAAATGAAATTGCTGCCAATGCTCTTATCTTCTGTGAGGCTATCTCTGGTTGCGTTGCTGCTGTTATCCGGCAAAGTACTGGTGTTGTTTCTGCTATCGGCTAATGTTCAGGTACGTGCGGAAGGCACCTGGCAGATGGGGCTGTTTGAAGGAACATCACATCTGCAGTATCTGTATGAAACTAATGCCGCCAACGGATATAACTACTTTAACGTTGATATACTTACCCCGGGCGAGGTCATCAACGTGCACACTTGTGGTATCGGTACTACTGACAATATAAGAGTCACGATAGAAGACTCTTTCGGATCTGTGGTATATGACAATGCTGCCCCCGGCACCATCTGCGGCAGTGATTTAAATACGACCTTTGATCCTGCCGTTACCAACCCCCATCAGTACGTGACACCGTCAACCGGTACCTATGTTGTCAGTTTTTCCAACGAGGATCATAGTTATTTATCTCGCTACGATGTGACAGTGACTAACAGTGTGAATGCGTTGGTTGATCCACGTGAAGAGGGTGGGCGAGTCTGGTCGTTGTACTGGTATTTTAATGCCAATGGATACTCGGTCGATGTTGCCACAGACGCAAATTTATACGTGGTGGCCGACGGCGGCTTTGAGGGCACTTATTTTACCTGGCGCCTGGACTTAAACAACTTTGCAGGGTTTGTGTACTCTCTTAAAGCGAACGATCTTGGTGTCACCAGTCCCAATGCAGCCGGTGACGTAGTCGCAGGACTGAGTGTGCCCGTGGCCAATAACTCCATTCAGGAGAAGTACCCGATCTATCTGGGCTATCCGGCCAAATCATACCCCGCGCCGATTGGTGGATTAAATATTTCCGGCTTAAGTTTTGTTGACAGTGATGGCGAGGACTCTGGTATTTCACCCGGTAGCACCAGCACTATTCAGGACAGTGGCACGTTTCAGTTTAACACTGATTTAACCAGTACCGGGGTGTACGAGATTATTATTGATATTGGCAGCCCCACAGGTGGCGGACCGGATGGTGTCTACGGGCAGGGTGATATTTTTCTGCGTGGGAACGCATTGCCCGGTGTGAATAGTGTGGTCTGGAACGGCGAAGATAACAATGGCAACATAATACCACAGGGCGCTTATACAGCGTCACTCAGCGTGCGCACAGGTGAATTCCACTTTACGGCATATGATGTCGAAACCAGTGGCGGGGCCGGTGATGTCGGGATAAGAATTTATCGTGCGCAACCCAGCGGTGGTGACTTGCCAACCACAATATTCTGGGATGATGCAACCGTTCTGAACAGCACAACGCCAAACGCGTTTAATCAGGAAGGGCTGTTTGATGGCGACCACAATTGGGGTAATTTCAGTGCCGGTGGCATTGGCAATAACGCCTACATAGATACCTATGCTTACGGGCGGGTGGAAGAGCCTAATCCGATTGGTGTGGCGATTACAGAAAACGATATTCCCCTGCCGGTAATTTCAAAAAGCTTTTCGCCTTCGACCATAACTACCGGTGGTACCAGCACACTTCAACTAGACATTGACTATAACGGGATTCTGGCGCTGACCGGTGTATCTTTTCAGGACACCATGCCGGCAGGGATGACGTTGGTGTCTGATCCTGCATCAATTGCAGTGAGTGGTGCCGGTTGCAGTGGCTTTGTCTTTAGCGCGGCGACGGTGGCCGGTGGCAACGTGCTGGATATGATAGACGGAAATATAGACGCCAATAGTACGTGCACAATAACGGCGCAGGTTACCGTAAATCTGCCAGGTGAGTTTGTTAACACCACTTCAGGCATATCGAGTAATGAGCTTGCCAGCGGTGTGGTAAGTAACGGTGCGAGCTTATCCGTGTTGCCTGTGTCTGGCGGACCGGCTTATGCCTGTGACGGTACATTCTATACGCTTGATTCGACCGGTACCTCAACGCGCCTGTATACGGTAGATCAGTCGACAGATCCCTATACACGACAAGAGTTCACCTCGGCAGCCTATAGCCCTTCAACGGGCTACACCTACACCGGACTCGCGTATAACCCGACCGACAATTTTATGTACGCCATTGTCAACCAGAGTGATGAGCTGAACAACAACCCCGGAGTTGGTTCAATTTTGCGAATCGACAATAGCGGAGCGGTAACCAATATGGGCGTGCCGGTTGGCGGGCCCAATACCATGGGAATGCCTGTAGTATCCGATCGCTTTACCGGCGCTACCATCGGCAGGAATGGTCGATACATCGTGGTGACTGATATTGCGGCGACTTCTAATGCCGGAAACGCCATACCGGTGGTCGAACGAGGCCTGGTGCTGGACATAGATTTAAGCAGCAGTCCCCCCGTGGTGTTATATAACCGACGCCACGGGCGCGACGCAGGCGATATAGTGGCTCATCCGGATAGCAACTATTATGCGTACAACACCGTCGAGGGTCTGGTATCGATTGATCCCTCCAGTGGTGCTGTGACTGTGGTGGGGGGAGACATCACAGATAGTGTCAGTGGTCTGATGGCGGATGCACAGGGAATAATATACGCACATACAGACACCGGTAATCTATATAGCGTTGATGTTGCCAGCGGCAACGGCACGCTGGTCAGTGCACTGGCGGCGACTTCTGCCGCAGATGCAGCATCATGTGCCTTTGGCCTTGCGGTGACAAAGGGTGTATCCGCGATTGAAGTCGCCCCCGGCAGCAGTGTGACGTATACCTTGTCGCTAACAAACTCAACAGACAGCCCGATAACTTTTGATCTTAACGATGCGCTGAATGATGCCAGAACCGTTGTGGCAGACTCATTGGTAAATCCTCTGGGTGGTACGGTCAATAATTATGCAGGTGCTTCCGAGCTGGTCATCACAGGGGCTGCACTTGCTGCTAATAGCACTGCTGATATTACGTTTGATGTTTATTATCCGCCTTCCTATCCGATGGGCCCTGCTAATAACCAGGCGATTGTCAGCGCAGGAAGTCTGGGTATGATCAGTTCGGATTTTCCCGCGACGATTATCAAACCCGATCAGACACCGGTAGAAGTATTGCCCAATACGTCGGTAGGTGTGTCGAAAAAGGCACTCGCGAACGGTGTTGATATTAGCTATGAGATTAAATTGGAAAACCTCGGTAATACCGTAGCTGCCAATGTGGCATTGGCTGACAACCTGGACACAGTTTTCGGGGCAGGGAACTATGCAATGACCGTAGCACCTATGTTGGTGGTCGATCCCGGTACACTGGTGTTAAATACTGCTTTCGACGGTACGGCCGCAAACGCGTCACTGCTGAACGTCAGCGATGCCGGATCACTGGATATCGGTGCGCGGGCGGTGATTCGTTTTTCCGTTCGAGTAACATCAATTACCGATGTAGGTGGTGGTACAGGTGTGTTCAGTAATCAGGTAGAGATCCTGGCTGAGGATCTCGACGGCAATGTCGTTAACGATTTATCCGTCGATGGTGAAAATCCTGACCCGGACGATGATGGCATACCTGCCGAACAATCCGCCACCGTAACTACCGTGCTGCAGGTAATACAGGTATCCGGTGTAGTTTTTAATGATAATGGCGCAAATGCGGCAGGCAATGGCGGTGCCAGTCACGATGGTCTGCGCAGTATTGACGAACAACCGGTAGCGGGTGTGACAGTAGAAGCCAGGGATGGTGCGGTGGTGATCGCCAGTGCGACGACATCCGCAGACGGCAGTTATTCACTTACTCTGCCTGCTGGTTACGGTAATACGCTTATACAAATTGTTACCGTGAATGACAACAATCATCGGTCGATATCAGAGTACTTTGGTGAAGACCCCGGCAATACCGGCATCGTGACAGATGGCACTGTGGCTTTTACTCCACAACTTGCTTTTGCCGGTACCTACCACATTGATTTCGGTCTGGTAGTAAACCCCGGTTGGGAGGCGGACAGTATTATTGAAAATACACCGGCTGCTGCCGTTGTACATGCCCACTATTATTTTCCCCGCACCAGCGGTCAGCTGAGTTTTGACATTGCAGGCCAGAGTAGCATTCCGGGCAACAGTGCGTGGCAGGCACTTTTATTTCTCGATGAAAATTGCAACGGTGCACTTGATGTTGGTGAACCAGCATTGCCGTCATCCCTGAATGTCGATGTCGACACCAGCGCGAAGGTGTGTGTGCTTAGCAAGGTGTTTATACCTGCAGATGCGAGTGGCGGCGACACCTATACTTATGACATCAATGCCACGCTGATTTATGGCGATCCGGCGGGTACCGCGCATGGGCTGACTGACACCAGATCACTGACCGACCTGACCAGTGTGATTGCGTCCGGTGAGGGGCTCCTGGTGTTGTCGAAAACGGTTCAGAATATCTCTGCTGGCGGGCCGGTTTCCAGCAGTAACAGTGCGCTGCCCGGCCAGGTACTGCATTATTCAATCGACTTCGCCAATACCGGTGACGGGCCGATCACTGAAGTGCAGATCTCTGACAGCACACCGGCGTTCACCGGGCTCAGTGCGCCGGTGCAGTGCCCGTCTTCGCTGCCGGATGGAATGGCCAGTTGCCAGGTTTTGGTGCCTGGAGTCGGTGAGAATTTTGCCGGCTACAGTGGTCCTGTCCGGTGGCAGTTCGCCGGTCCGATGCTGGCTGGGGCTGCCGGTACGGTGGGTTATCACATCATTGTGGAGTAAGGACGCTGTCAGGATGAATCAGGCGGAGATTTTTTGCCCGCACAGGCCTGTCGGCGGTGTGCGCGCTTGGTGTATAATTGTACCAACTTGTACTTTCAACTGGACAGCTATTGAGCAAGCTCCTTGACAGATCGCCGCTCAGCCCCACGGCAGATCTGAAACGCGCCGGGCTTAAGGTTACCCTGCCACGCCTTAAAATTCTGGAGATTCTCGAAAACACGGAACAGCACCACATGAGTGCGGAGGACGTGTACAAGGCCCTGCTTGCCGAAGATACCGAAATAGGACTGGCGACTGTCTATCGTGTGTTGACACAGTTCGAATCTGCCGGTCTGGTGACTCGCCATCATTTTGATGGCGGTCAGGCCCTGTTTGAGCTCGACACCGGGGACAGCCACGATCATATTATATGTATTAAAAGCGGCATGATGGCCGAATTCAAAGACGAAAAACTAGAGGCCCGATTGCGTGAAATTGCAGACGAGCTCGGCTATGAACTGAAAGATCACACCATCGTTCTCTATGGTGTTCATCGGGACGCAGACGGGTAATTTGCCACGTAATCAGTCCCGGCTTTGCACCTCGTTTGCAAAAACAGGATGAATAATATGGGTTTGTTAGTTGCCGGGCTGTTTCTTTTTATTGTGCTGCACTTAATACCGGTCTTTACCGGTGTCAGGACATCGCTGATCGGCAAGACCGGCCCCGGGCTCTACAAAGGTCTGTTCAGTGTACTTTCCATCGTTAGTATTGTCCTGATTGTGTATGGCTTAAAAAGCGCGGCGTTTGTGCCGCTATACGATCCGCCGGGCTGGGGTCGCTTTGTGGCAATGTTACTAATGCTGCCAGCGCTGTATTTGTTTTTCTCCACATCCATGGGGCCGGCCCCGTCCAGTGCAAAAGTTGTTAGCGCCCACCCGATGAGCTGGGGCGTCATTGTCTGGAGTATCGCTCATCTGCTGGCCAATGGTGATGTGGCACATGTGACTTTATTTTCGGGCATGGGGTTATACAGTGTGGTGAGTATCGTCTCAGGTAACGCTCGCGGCATGGTACCGTCTCTGGCGTCCAGACCGCCGATAAAAGCGGAAGCAGGGTTTGTTGCTGTGGTTGTGTTGGTGTATCTGGCGATTATATTCCTGCATCCTTACATCACTGGTGTGTCGCTGTTCTAGCCAAATGCAAAGGTATCTGTGATAGCACCGGTCTGATAGCTGCAATAGAGCAAGTAGAGTCGATAGCGGGCATCTGCGGAAAATCTATTTAAGGCGACAATATTCAGCGCAGCTGCCCGGGTTAGAAATTTAAAGTCTTCAAGAAGGTCTCAGATGCAAAAAATACTTGTAACCGGTGCCAGCGGCTACCTTGCTCACAGACTGTTACCGATAGCATCTCGCTATGGCGAAGTGATAGGTGTGGCTCGTCGGGCCGAATCTGTTTACAAACCATTTCAGGCTGAGTCGCTTGATCTTACCGATGCAGACGCGGTGGTGCGATGTATAAACCGCATCAGGCCGGATGTGGTAATCCATGCGGCAGCGGTTAACCCCGGCCCCGATGAATCACGCATGGATGCAGTGAATCATCAGGCATCCAAAACACTGGCACTTGCCACTGCCGAAACAGGGGCCCGGCTGGTTATGGTATCCACTGATGTGGTACATGGTGGTGATGCGGCACCTTATGCCGATGATGCCTTGCCAGCGCCAATAAATACCTATGGTCGTACCAAGGCGCTTGGCGAACAGGCAGTCACGACTCATTACCCGCAAGCGATTATTGTTCGCACCGGTCTGATTTATGGTCTGGAGCTGATGGACCGTGGTACCAGAAGTTTTGTCGATCGTCTGCAAGCCGGTGAACCATTGGTATTGTTTAATGATGTCCTGCGAGAACCTGTCTGGGCGGATTCACTCTCTGAGGCGCTGTGTGAGCTGGCTTTCGGGCATCGTCAGGAAAGTGGAGTGATGAATGTGGTTGGCGATGAGGTCATGAGTCGTGCCCGATTCGCGAGGGCGATGTTTGATCACTGGGCAATTGAGCAGGATGGCGATATTACCGAGCAAACGGGCCGCGGTATTGACGGGCTGCCAATGGATCTCAGATGTGATTGCGCGCGTGCCCGTGCCTTGGGCTTTGCCATGCCGGGGGTGACTGAAGTGCTGTCGTCAAATCGTTGATCGAGGGTTATTTCTCTGCAAATTATATGCAGGCACGGCAACGGTTTCTAAGCGCTGCAGCCAGTGCAGGGGCAGAAATTTTCAGCCATGAAGTGGGTGGTCAGAGTGGCTTGTATATCGATGCCGCAATAATCGGCCCCGCTCACAGCAACACATTAGTGGTCACTTCAGGTGTGCATGGTGTCGAAGGTTTTTTTGGTTCGGCGGTACAACTGGCGCTGCTTGAATCAATGTCTGGTTCTGAGTTCATCACAAGCGCGCAGGGTATACGTTATGTTCTGGTGCACGCCATTAACCCTTATGGCTTTCATCACCTGCGTCGGTTCAATGAGGACAACATTGATTTGAATCGTAACTTTCCCGGACCGGAAAACCGCTATACAGGTGCGCCGGTGGGTTACGGCATCCACAATCGATTTCTCAACCCGCAGTCACCACCATCACCAGCGGAGCTGTTTAGGCTTAAAGCACTCTGGAAAATATGGCGCTACGGTATGCCGGCTTTAAAAGAGTCCATTGCCACCGGTCAGTACGAGTATCCCCTGGGCTTGTTTTATGGTGGTCGAGCGCCGGCAGAATCTACCAGAATTGTGATGCATCAGTTTCCGGTGTGGCTGGAGCAGTCCTCGCAGCTTATCCATATTGACTTGCATACCGGGCTCGGTAAGTACGGTCAATATAAATTGCTGTTGAATGAAAGCCGTGATTCCTCGCAATTCCAGTG
Source organism: uncultured Granulosicoccaceae bacterium (assembly GCA_937922015.1). Lineage (GTDB taxonomy): Bacteria > Pseudomonadota > Gammaproteobacteria > Granulosicoccales > Granulosicoccaceae. Next base: position 15,382 of record CAKZVB010000198.1, on the reverse strand, counting down.
GTATGAAAATACTTTTGATCGTGAAACCCTCGAGCCGCTTAACGACGCATCCGGTACGGCTTATCCGGTTTGCGGGGTCTTTGCTGAGTGGGCTCAGCAACTGTATAGCCAGAGCGCAGACTATCGCGTGGTGGGTGCGGAATTTGGTACCTATGATGTGGTGCGAGTGACCGCGGCGCTGCGTGCAGAGAATCGCGTACATCACTTTGGTGTTGAGGGATCCACGACTTTCGAACGCGTAAAACGTGAACTTATGGAGTGTTTCTGTCCTTCAGATGTCGCCTGGCGTCGACAGGTAGTAGAGTCCGGACTGGATATCATTAGCAAGGCATCAATGGCGCTATAAGTTTCCAACAGGTACTGCAGGAGTGCTGCCTGGTGACTGTAAAATGTCTGCTGCTTTTTTATGGTGGCACGATTGAATATGTGTATAAAAAAACAGAGAGTAGCGCCTGTTGTACCGGCGAGTTGTTCAAGTAAGGGTTTTCAATTTCTTGTCGTTTCTTCAGCGCGCTCGATAGTGCAATTCTGTGGTCTTGTTATTTTCCCTGCGCTATTGGGTGCCATGATGTTGTCCGGAAACGCCCGGGGTGCACCATGTTCAACAAGTGCGGCGACACTATCGGTTGCTAAAAATACGTTCGCACAGCTGTGTCCATCTCAGCGGCGTGCCGATTGCGATAGTATTGGTGGTGTCTGGTATTGTTCAAGCGAGCGTATAAATAATGCCATTCCCGATGGACTGGCAGGCTCAAACTCGTCCACCGGTAACAATAGTCAATCAAATAATCAGTCGGGAAATAGTGTCGGCACGACCTGCTCAGTTGTTGCCAACAACTTATCTGCCGCACAGAGCGGCTACGCGCAACAGTGTTCAACAGCGCCAAGGAAAGACTGTGATGAGATCAATGGCAAGTGGTACTGCTCCAGTCAGCAAATAGGGAAATCAATTCCCGCCGGCCTAGTGAATTCTGCTTCAGTCAGTAATACAGGTGGCGGTAACACGACTGGCAATACCACAACTGCCGGTAACACATCAACCGCTGGTGGTACCTCTTCTGCAAGCTCTGCGGGTTCCGGTCCGTGTATCGATCCGGATGGCGACGGTTGGGGTTGGAACGGGGCATCCTGCAAGGTCACAAAAACGGCAGGCGGTGCCGGTACTGCTGGCAACACAACAACTACCGCTACACCATCGACTGCCAGCGCTTCTGCAAATGCCGCGGGTTCCGGTTCGTGTATTGACCCTGATGGCGACGGTTGGGGCTGGAACGGGGCTTCCTGCAAAGTGGCCGCAACAGCAGGGGGTAATTCGACCGCTGCTGCGAGTCAATCACAATCGAAAAACCAGTTCGTCTCATCATCCATCACTGATCTTGTTTTGTTGACTGGTCAGTCTAATGCGCTTGGCGCGAACACCGGTTTTAATGCCGCCCTTGATACTGCTCATGACAGAGTATTTGCATTCACCGACAAAGGCTGGGTGCGCGCCGATTTACATCAGATATGGGATCGTGGCTGGCACCCGCGAAACCATCCGGATACCGACCCGTCAAACAACCTGTTGCTGCACTTTGGCAAGCGTCTGGCAGCGCTGGACGCCGAAAGAGTAGTGGGCTTCATACTGGTGTCGGCACCGGGTGCGCCAATTTCTAACTGGGACTATAACGGTGCCTTTTATAAAACTGTGCGGCGGCGAGTTCTGGATGCCATCAATCAGTTACCGCATAAGTATCAGTTGGATGGAATCCTGTGGCATCAGGGTGAAACAGATGCGGTGGATTCACCGGTGTACGGTGCAAAGCTAAATGCGTTGATCGGTAATCTGAGGTCTGAAAGCTGGTTCTCTGCCGCTAAGCCGTTTATCTGCGGAGAAATTGCTAAGCGTGGTGGTGTGAATAACCAACTGAACAAGCTGAATAGCAATGGAGATTCGTCCACGGCCTGTGTCAGTGCAGCAGGAGTGGCGACAAAGATCGATGGCGCGCATTTTACGGCGGCGGGGTTGAGAGAGATCGGCAGGCGGTATGGCGATAAGTTTTATCAAATGACCCGATAGAGTATGGTACCGATCTGATGGCGAATACTCGCCAATAAATAGCGTCTTTATCTCAGCCTGTTAATTTTCATTGTATTTCCTGTATTTCAAGGTATTGCGTCGCCTGATGAATTATTCAGCCTGGATAGTCAAAGTAAACCTTGATTGAGCAAGAAACCGTGTGTGACAGTGAGGATCGGGATTTATCATTTGTGGACATTCACTTGAAGGGCGTGGGCAAATGATTAGATTCACCGGGATGACAACGGCGCAGGCGGATGCTTTGCGAAACGGCGGGCTTGATGCTAACGGGCAACAAGCAGAGGAAAAAACTTCAGATGGAAACGGCAATCCTTGCAGGCACTGCCTGCAGATGATTGGTGCTGATGAGTTATTTCTTGTGTTTGCCTATCGGCCGTTCGGCATTGTAAATCCTTACGCTGAAGTGGGGCCGGTGTTTTTGCACGGCGCTGATTGTGCTGCCTTTAATTCAGATAGTTTAGCATCGTCAGAGCTGCCGCCTGTTTTATACGACAGCGCTGAATATCTTGTGCGCGCCTATGATCAAAGTGATCGTATCGTCTATGGTTCAGGTGCGGTGACTGCTAATACGGATATTGTCGGCAGAGCAACGGAGCTGTTTAGCAATAGAAACGTTAGTTTTATTCATGTACGTTCTGCTACGAATAACTGTTGGCAGGCGAGAATTGACGCCGCTACTGAATGAAACGGATGCCGCTAACAAGCGATTGCATGACCTTTGAATTGACCGGGCCTGTCTGACAGGTGTCGGTCATTTCAATTCAATAACTGCTGTTATCTCTGTACCTTGGATTCTCCAAGGTGATTTTGTTTTGCGCTGCCGGTATATTTAATCAATAGCTCATCATCGACTTCAGTGCCGTCATAGAGACCCAGCAACACTCCACGGCGTGGCGATTTCCCACGCATGTTGAGAACGTCTTTTTCAGACTTCGTCAGGCGTTGAGACATGCGTCTGGACCACTGGCCGAGTCGTTCATACATCAAACTTATTATGGCTTCATGATTATTTTCGCGTGCCAGATCATTCAGTTCATGCGGGTCGTTTTCAAGATCAAACAGCATCGGTCGGAAACCACCTTCAGCATGCATGAATTTCCATTTTTTGTCAGCCACCATAAACAATCGGCAGTCGCGTGGAGCAAGACCGAGTTTTATACCTGCGGGGGTGACGGCGTAGTCGTACTCACTGATTGCGAATTCCCGCCAGGTGTCGGGGCTTATGCCGTGTATAAAGGGCAACAGTGACTTTCCCTCTACAATATGATCGGGAACCTCGCCGCCCGCGGTTTCAATAAAAGTGGCTGCACAGTCAATGCTTTCTATCAGCTCGTCACAGACACTGCCGCGTGTGCTGTCGGCTTCGGGGGAGGGGTCGTAGATTATGAGCGGGACTCTGGCGGAGACATCGTGAAACAAGTCTTTTTCACCCATCCAGTGATCGCCCATATAATCACCGTGATCGGAGGTTAGAACTATCATGGTGTCGTTTATGCGATCTGATTGTTCAAGATAGTCCAGCAACACTCCAAGCTGATCATCGCATTGTTTGATCAGTCCCATATAAGCGGGTATCACCACGTTGCGAACTTCCGGTTTATGGAAGGCTTTGCCGATGCGATTACTGGTAAACGCTTCGTATACCGGATGCGGGTTGTGCAGTTCATCGTCATCGCGTTGCAGTGGCTGTATGTCGTCGACACCGTACATGTTGTGATAGGGCGCAGGAACAATATACGGCCAGTGCGGTTTTATATAAGACACATGTGCAAGCCATGGTTTGTCGGGGTCTTGTTCCTCGATAAAGTCGATAGCGCGCTGCGTAAGCCAGGGAGTTTCAGAGTCCTGTTCACGGATGTTGGCTGGTTTGTCTGCGTTTTGCATTAGAAAGCCTGAAGCGATATTGCCATCGTCGGAGATGGACGAGTTGGCGTAATCATGCCACGCGTTTTCGGCATCATAGCCTTGTTGTTGCAGATACTCGTTATAGGGTGAGCGTCGTTCATCGTAAAAACCATCAGGGCCTTGCGGTAACATGCCATCCTCACGGATATAGCTGTCAAAGCCGCACTCGGACTGACGCAGGCCGATGGTATCGGCTTCAGACATACCCAGCCTTGCCATGCCTTCTTTGTCGGCGCGCATGTGGGTTTTGCCAACAAGGTGGCAACCCATCCCGAGCCGTCGCAGATGGTCACCGAGCGTGTGTTCACCTACGCGCAGGGGGTAACCGTTCCACTGTGCTCCATGGCTGTGGCAATAGCGCCCGGTATAGAAACTCATACGTGATGCCCCGCAAACCGGAGACTGCACGTAACATCGTGAAAAACGAACGCCCATTGCAGCCACGCGATCAAAATTCGGTGTGTGCAGCGTTTTGTGACCGGCGCAACTTAAATAGTCAAACCGAAGCTGGTCATACATAATAAAAAGGATGTTGCGTGCTTTGCCTGACATTGGTCAATACACTGTTGCCATTGATATTGTCAGTATAATGCCGAATTCAGAGTGCGGGTTAAGTAATTCACGGCAGCCGGTTAACGGTGTAACTGCAATAGCACTAAAAAAACCACTGAATCAGCGGTTGGTGGTTGTAGCCACGCTGGTAGTCCGGTCGAACCGCCTTGCAGCCCTGAGTGCATGCCAGTAATTGCCGAGAGGCGAGAGTCTGATCTCCGGCTGAAAAATCAGGGCAACGTTATTCTGCATTTTTGCCAACAATCGACATTGCAGGGACATATATATAAAGACGGTTTTCATACCGTCTGATGCGCTGCTGTCACCGTCGATAACCACACCGGTGAAGTCTTGCATACAGGCATCAAATTCCTGACGCAAGGTTTGAATAGAGTCGGTCAGGAAGATCGCAGTGTCTGCTGTAAGTTCGGGAACAAGTTGATTGGGTTTAATGTCGCGCGCTTCCAGATCCGCCATTGGCAGACACAGCAGGCCATTGCTGACGTGTTTGTGTAAATGCCGTAAACAGCGCGCTCTGGACAGCAGTATGCCGGCTTGCCGGATGTGCCCGGCAGCTGCTTCGGGCAGGCTGCTGTTGCATAGCGCGAGACAGATATTGGCACCGGTAGCGCGATGAAACTGCTGGTTGGATGTCGTGGTCGAAGGGCTGCCTTTGGTCAGTAATGATCCGTAACCATCGAGGGTGTCTTTCAGCAGCGACAACAGTGCGGCATCAATAGAGTGAGGTTCACCCTGTGCGTTGCCGCTTCGCGATAGCTCCTGGGTGACCGGATGCAGGTAGGTTTCGCGGTTGAGTTCTTCCTGCCACCATTGCAGTTTTTTCTGCGCAACTTCTATTTCACGGTTGCTGAAACAAAGTTTGCTCCAGACAGACGCCAGTGTCGCGATAGCTCGCAGATGTTGTTGAGATTCGGGGCTGGCGTGCAGTATGGCATAGTATCTTCCGCTACCGGGCGGTATGGCTTTTTGTATCCATTCGTCAATAGCGTTTTCTGTCATTAACCGGTTTCGGCCTCTTCAATGGCGTGGCTGGCAAGCAGCCGTTTGTGTAGGATTTTCTGCTTTCGTTCGATACCGAACAAAATCCCGTTGTCGTTCTGGTGTTCTTTGATCTCGTCAATTTCTTCAGCAAGAAACTTTCTTTTGTTGTCATCCAATACATCTAATGCCACAGTGAATGCCTCGTCGCTCTCGCAGAGCATAGCAGCAGCGAGCTCGGCTTTGGGAATTGATGGGCCGCTGTGTAGTAAATCGCAAACAATAGGATAGTTCAACCGCGTCAGGTGACGCATGCGCAATGACTCCTGCTTGATCAGCAGCAGTCGCTCATGTTCATCGTCGTCTCGCATGGCGCGACGGACCGCGCTGGTGATAACTTCGTTAAGCATTGACAGGGCGTCTTTTTGTTCCTGCAGGTTTGCACCGAGACCGCAGGCGGTATCGTAGCAATGGTCCAGCTCATTTTTTATTTTTGCAATGGTGGTCGCGCTGCTGTCTTCGGCCAATCCGGTGCAGCGCCCGACAAGCTCTGCCAGATGTTCATTGAGTTGCGTAAGCTCCTGTTGGTCCAGCTGTTGCGCCTTGTTGAGATCTGCCGGACTCGGGGGGGCTTTGCGGAAGAAGAAATGAGGGTAAGTTAGCTGGCGAATGACCTGACGCTCCCACGCACCGGGCCACTCTGAATATTCCGCATTGGACATTGATCACCTCTATATCACTGTGTGAAAGTCGATTAACAGACAGAGTATAGATGGGCTTGGGTAAACCGGTAGTTGTTCGTGTTATGCCAAATATGTGGCGTAGTGGATTGTACTGTTTTTCATGGGGTATAACTGCAACACCCATTAACGGTAGTTGTTTATAACTTCGACGATCTATTCGACGTGATCAAGTACGTGCATGGGGGAGTCCAGAATTGCGTCTGCCTGCCAGCTGTCCGGGTCATCATGCTGGTCACTGATATAACCCCAACTCGCCACCAGGCTTTTCATGCCCACGGCGTTGCCGGCGTGAATGTCGCGTTGCGCGTCGCCGACATAAAGACAGCGTGAGGGATCAACCCCGGTTTGTCTGCAGGCCAACAGCATCGGCGCGGGGTGGGGTTTTGCGTGTGTTGTGGTGTCCGCGCCAACGATGCTGCAGCAGCGCTCGGTGAGCTTCATGTCAGCAAGTAGTTTTAGGGTCAGGTACTCGGGTTTGTTGGTGATTATGCCCCAGGGCAGATTGCGATCTTCCAGTGCGGTGAGTAAGGGTTCGATATCATCAAACAGCTTGCTGTCGCAGGCGATGTCGCGTTCATAGGTTTGCAAAAACTCAAGTCGAAGATCGGTCATTTGGGTTTTCGGATCAAGTTCCGGGAAGCCGAGTTTTAGCAGTGCAATAGCTCCGTGAGATACCTGCGAGCGATACAGTGTTTCAGATACCGGCTGCCGGCCATGTGCGGTCAATAAGGTATTGAGCGCGCCGCCCATATCAGGTGCAGTGTCAATCAGGGTGCCATCGAGATCAAAAAAGACTGCTTGTGTTTTCAATGGGGGCCTCAACCGTTCGCGGGTTTGGTGGTGCAGGCCAGATAGTTAACCGTAATATCTTTGCTGGTGTCATAAGTTTTTGACAGTGGATTGTAGTTCATACCGGTTAAATCCCGGGTTTGTAAGCCAGCATGGCGGCACCAGCGGCTAAGCTCGGAGGGTTTGATAAAGCGTTTCCACTCGTGCGTGCCGCGTGGCAGAAGGTTTAAAATATATTCGGCCCCGACGATGGCATAGAGGTAGGACTTTCCATTGCGATTCAGTGTCGAGAAAAAAGCGCTCCCACCCGGTTTCAGCAGTGTGCTGCACGATTGCACTATGGCGTCAGGTTGCGGTACATGTTCCAACATTTCCATGCAGGTAATAACGTCAAATACACCGGCATTGTGTTGTGCGTATTGTTCAGTGGATATGCACTGATAGTCCACCTCAACCGAGGCTTCTGCGGCGTGCAGGGCAGCAACGCTTAACGCTGCTTGCGATAAATCAATTCCGGTTACGTGTGCACCGGCGCGTGCCATCGACTCACTGAGAATTCCGCCACCGCAGCCCACGTCAAGCACGCGTTTGTTTTTTATGTCGGTGTGTTTTTCGACATAGGCAAGCCGCAACGGGTTTATTTCGTGCAGTGGTCTGAATTCGCTTTCTGTATCCCACCAGCGGCTTGCTATATCGCTGAATTTATCAATTTCTGTTTGATCAATATTTGCGGCTTTGTCTGCCCGATGATTGTCATCTGTTGCGGAAGATTGTGAATCTTTAGTTTGTATCTGTGCTTGGTCTTGGTTCATGTGTTTCCCGATCGGACGAGGTCGTCTGTATTGATTGAAGCTACTCGCCAGTGCTGATTCGTTGTGCCCATTGTTGTGCATTGGCGATCAGATCTGTTTCATTGATCATGGTTAGCTTGCCTTTGCTCAACAGTTGTGTGCCTGCCACCCAGACATTGCTGACGTCGCCGCGATTGGCGCTGTAGACAATGTGTGACAAGGGGTTAAACACGGGCTGTAATTCCGGTTTGTTAAAATCTATCGCGGTGAGGTCTGCCTGTTTACCGGTTTCAATAGAGCCTGTGCGGTCGGCAATACCCAGCGCTTTTGCGCCATTAATGGTAGCCATTCTCAGTACCTCTGTGGCGGGCAGGGCAGCGGCGTCTGCGGCGGCGCATTTGCCGGATAGCGCTGCTGTGCGCATCTCGCCAATCATATCAAGGTCGTTATTTGATGCCGCACCGTCGGTACCGATTGCCACATTGATACCGGCAGCCATCATTTTAGCAACCGGCGCAACACCGCTGGCAAGTTTCAGATTTGATTCCGGACAGTGAAGAACGTTTATGTGTTGTGCCGCTGCGTTTTCGATTTCTTTGTCAGTCAGCTGAGTCATGTGAACGGCCGCAAGTTGATTGGTAAGCAGGCCGTGTTGCGCCAGCGCGGCAAGCGGTCGCATGTTGTGAGTGTTCTGGAAATCGGCCACTTCAGTAGCGGTTTCGTGGACGTGCATGTGTACACCTATACCGTGTTGATCGCGTAGCGCTGCAATTTTGCGGAGTGGCTCCGCCGACACAGTGTAAGGGGCGTGCGGGGCCAGCATGGTGGTGAGCAGGGGGTTGTGCTGAAGTTGCTGGTGCAGCTCAATGCTTTTAGCCAGATAGTCGTCGGCATCTGTTGCCCAGGCAGTCGGGAAGTCAAGTGTAATCAGCCCTATGCTCGCACGGATTTGCATCTGTGCCGCAACATCGGCCACCACGTTTGGAAAAAAATACATGTCGTTGCAGCAGGTGACGCCGCCGCGCAGGCTTTCAGCGATCGCCAGGCGTGTGCCGTCGGCGACAAATTCGGGGTTAACAAACCGGTTCTCAGCGGGCCAGATGTGCTCCTGCAGCCAGGTCATCAGTGGCAGATCGTCGGCAAACCCGCGCAGAAGATTCATCGCCAGGTGGGTGTGTGCGTTGATCAGACCGGGAATCAGTGCCTGTTCGGGCAGTTCAACAACGTCGATACCGCTGTAGCGATCCGCCCCCTCTGGCCACGGAACAATGGCGGTGATTTCTGAATGTTCGACGATTACCGCATGGTGTTCAAGAATCCGGTCGGCATTGTCCGCGCAGATTATCCATCGGGGATGTATGGCAAATGGCTTGTTGTTCATGCGCACACCATACCTTGCCAGGTTCTGTCTTAGCAACGCCTCGAATGACAGTGTTTAATGCCTGTTTTCGGCGCTCTGCCACTGGCAAATTTACCCCTGCGAACAAAGGGTCTGGCGGGGCCGCGATTGCAGGCTGAACGCGACGCATAAAAAGTGCGATAGTGGACGCATTATGGTACAATGCCCAGCTAGTTTTAGCCTCCTCCCCTGTTTTTTTTGTCTAGGCCTTACCTTGAGTAAAAATGTCTGATTTTGCTAAGGAAATTATTCCGGTAAATCTCGAAGACGAGATGCGCCAGTCTTATCTCGATTACGCAATGAGCGTGATTGTAGGGCGTGCCCTGCCAGATGTCAGGGACGGCCTGAAGCCGGTGCATCGTCGCGTGCTGTACGCCATGAGTGAACTTGGCAATGACTGGAACAAATCGTATAAAAAATCAGCGCGTGTAGTCGGTGATGTGATTGGTAAATACCATCCACACGGCGACACAGCGGTGTACGACACCATTGTTCGAATGGCGCAATATTTTTCGATGCGCTACATGCTGGTTGACGGTCAGGGTAACTTCGGTTCCATCGACGGTGACTCCCCGGCGGCAATGCGGTATACCGAAGTCCGTATGGCTCGAATCGCCCATGAGCTACTGGCAGATCTCGACAAAGAAACCGTAGATTTCGTTGCCAACTACGACGGCTCAGAGTCAGAACCCGCGGTTTTTCCTGCGCGCATCCCCAACCTGCTGATCAACGGATCGTCTGGTATTGCGGTGGGCATGGCGACCAATATTCCGCCTCACAACCTGGGCGAGATCATTGGCGGCACTCTGGCAATGCTTGACAATCCTGACATCGAATTACCAGAATTGATGGAGCACATCCCGGGGCCTGATTTTCCGACCTACGGCATTATCAATGGTGCCCGCGGTATTCGCGAAGCTTACGAAACCGGACGTGGTCGCGTTCATGTGCGTGCCAAAGCCAGCGTTGAACACAATGAAAAAACCGGTAAAGACACCATTATCGTCACCGAGTTGCCCTACCAGGTAAACAAAGCCCGGTTGCTGGAAAAAATAGCCGAGCTGGTCAAAGACAAAAAAGTAGAAGGCATCACCGAGCTGCGCGACGAGTCAGACAAAGACGGCATGCGGATGGTGATAGAGCTGCGGCGTGGCGAGCCTGGTGATGTACTGTTAAATCAGCTCTACAAGCAAACCCAGCTGCAGACGGTTTTTGGTATCAACATGGTGGCGCTGATTGACGGTCAGCCGCGCCTGTTAACGTTGAAGGAAATTCTAAACGCATTTATCAGGCATCGTCGGGAAGTAGTTACCCGTCGCACGCTTTTTGATCTGCGCAAAGCGCGTGATCGCGCCCATATCCTTGAAGGTCTGGCGGTGGCGCTGGCGAATATTGATCCCATTATTCAGCTGATAAAGTCCGCACCAAATCCACCGGCGGCAAAAGAAGGTTTGATCTCCGGCGTGTGGATGCCCGGCAGTGTTGTTGAAATGCTGGAGCGTGCCGGTGCCGATGCATCAAAGCCTGAAGAACTAGGCGAAGAGTTCGGTTTGCTGGAAGACGGCTATCATCTCTCGGCCACCCAGGCGCAGGCAATTCTCGATATGCGTTTGCAAAAGCTCACCGGGCTTGAGCAAGACAAAATTATCGATGAATACCGCGAAATACTGGAAAAAATTACTGGCTTGCTGGAAATCCTGGAAAGTCCGGATCGATTGCGTGCGGTGATTCGCACCGAGCTGGAAGAAATACAGGAACAGTACAACGACGACCGCCGTACGCAGATCATGATCGACTATTCAGAGATGACGGTCGAAGACCTGATCTCCGACGAAGACGTGGTCGTTACCTTATCCCATGCAGGCTATGCCAAAGCGCAGCCGTTGTCCGACTACTCTGCCCAGCGTCGTGGTGGCAAGGGTAAATCGGCCACCTCGATGAAAGATGAAGATTTCATCGAAAAGTTGTTTGTCGCCAGCATGCACGACACCGTACTGTTTTTTACCAGTGTCGGTAAAGTCTACTGGAAACGCGTCTATGAGCTGCCGGTTGCAAGTCGTGGTGCCCGCGGACGACCCATTGTCAACCTGTTGCCGTTGGTTGAGAACGAACGTGTAAGCGCGGTGTTAACGGTGCGGGAATACTCAGAAGATCAATTTATATTCTTTGCGACTAAAAATGGTGTAGTGAAAAAGACGGCACTTGCTGATTTTTCAAGACCACGTGCAAACGGTATTATCGCGATTGATCTGCGTGTTGACGATGAGCTAATCAATGTAGCCCTGACTGATGGCAACAGAGATATAATGCTCACCTCCAGCAATGGTCGAACGATGCGTTTCCTTGAAAGCGATGTACGTAAGATGGGCCGTGGTGCTGCCGGTGTTCGCGGTATGCGCATGGACGTTGAAGACACTCTGGTTTCTCTTATTGTGGTAGATGATGAAGGCGATATCCTCACTGCAACCGTCAAGGGCTACGGAAAACGCACCGCATCTGATGATTACCCGCGCAAGAAGCGTGGTGGCAAAGGGGTGATCGACATTAAAACCTCTGAACGAAACGGTCCGGTGGTTGGTGCAGTGCAGGTAAAAGACGACGACGAAGTCATGCTGATCACTGATGGCGGAACGCTTATACGTACCGCCGTTGACGGCATCAGTATTGTCGGGCGAAATACTCAGGGTGTTCGACTCATCCGAATTGGTGATGAAGAAAAACTAGTCGAGCTTGAAAGAGTGGCCACCACTGACAAGGATATCGACGGTGATGATGACGATGCAGCCGAATCAACAAGCCCGGCGTCTGATGAGACCGCAGACAGCACAGCGTCAGATGACTCTGCACCAGATGATGCGGATGATGAATCAGTAGATGATGAAACAGACGGCACCTCTGATGAGGAAAATTCACAAGACTAAATTGCGAAGTTCGCTTTATTAAATGCGACCAGCTGATTTATAATTGTCTATTTGATTTATAAATCGGAGTGGTGTACCACGTGTCTAGTCGTGTTTACAACTTTAGTGCAGGACCTGCCGCGCTTCCTGAAGAAGTGCTGTCTCAGGCAGCTGAGGAAATGACCAACTGGCACGGCAGTGGCGCCGGCGTCATGGAGTTAAGTCACCGCAGCAAAGAGTTTGTCTCAATAGCAGAGCAGGCCGAACAGGACTTGCGTGATCTGCTGCAGGTTCCGGACGACTATGCCGTGCTGTTTTTGCAGGGTGGTGCCAGTGGTCAGTTCGGTTTGATCCCTATGAATCTGCTGGATGGAAAATCCAGCGTCGACTACGTGCACACCGGTCAATGGTCAAAAAAGGCGATTGGCGAAGCGCAAAACTATGCGCAGGTGAACGTGGTTGCCAGCGGCGAGAGCAGCGGCTTTAACGCTATCCCTGCGCAGTCAGAGTGGACGACCAGCGCTGATGCCGCGTATTTGCATTACACTCCCAATGAGACAATAGGTGGTGTAGAGTTTAGCTACGTACCTGACAGCGGCGATGTGCCACTGGTGGCGGATATGTCTTCGACAATACTGTCACGACCTGTAGATATTAGTAAGTTCGGTGTCATCTATGCCGGCGCTCAGAAAAATATCGGTCCATCGGGTCTGACTGTGGTTATAGTCAGAAAGTCATTGATTGGCAATGCCAGTGCCGCGACCCCTGATGCCTTTAACTATCAGAAGCAAATGGACGCCGGCTCTATGTTTAATACGCCACCGACCTATGGCTGGTATATCGCAGGTCTTGTATTTCAGTGGCTTAAAAGCCGTGGTGGATTAACTGCGATGGCTGAAATAAATAAGCGCAAAGCTGACAAACTGTATAACACGATCGACTCCTCTGCCTATTATACCAACCCCGTGGATCGCGACTGCAGGTCGTGGATGAACGTGCCTTTCATATGCGGCGACGGGTCACGCGATGCCGAGTTCTTAAGTGGTGCTACTGCGGCGGGTCTGCACACATTGAAAGGCCACCGTTCAGTCGGCGGTATGCGCGCCAGTATCTATAATGCGATGCCGGAAGCCGGCGTCGATGCGTTGATTCAATACATGGAAGAATTCGAACGCACAAATGCATGACCGGTTGCGAAATACGCTGGTTAATGTTGGTTGTAAGCAAGCCGGTTATTGAAGGCCCGGCTAATCCATAGTGCATACATAGTGACCTCACCATGGTGGCTTATAAAGGTCGCCGGAATGAACCATCCACTTTACCTATTACCTGAATATTTACCCTGGAAAACCAGTGACCTATAAAATTCAAAAGATCAATAACCTTTCCTCAAAAGGCCTTGACCGGTTTCCCACCGACCTCTACGAACTGGGTTCAGAAATCAGTAACCCCGATGCCATCATGCTGCGTTCACAGAAGCTGCATGAGATGGAATTCGGCAGTAATTTGCAGGCCATCGGTCGCGCCGGCGCAGGCGTTAATAATATCCCGGTTGATCGATTAACACAGTTGGGGGTTCCGGTTTTTAATGCGCCCGGTGCGAACGCCAACGCCGTAAAAGAGCTGGTGCTCGGCAGTATGTTTCTGGTCGAACGCAACCTGCACAAGGCCACCAATTACATGCAGTCACTGACCGCAACCGGTGATGAACTTGAACGTGAAGTTGAAGATGGGAAAAAACGTTTTGTCGGCCGTGAGCTGACCGATAAAACGCTCGGCGTCATTGGTCTGGGGGCAATTGGTGTTGGTGTTGCCAGTGCGGCTGCCAGTCTGGGGATGAAAGTCATTGGCTATGATCCGGCAATCACTGTTGAAAACGCCTGGAAGCTAAGTGCCACGGTTAGCAAGGCCAACAGCGTTGATGAAGTGCTGGCCAGGTGCGATTTTCTAACGGTCCACGTGCCGTTGATCGATGCTACCCGCCACATGATTAACGCACAGCGCCTTCAGACCATGAAAGACGGCGTAGTGATTTTGAATTTTGCCCGTGCCGGGGTGGTGGATGAGCCGGCGCTGCTGGAGGCATTGAACAGCGGCAAAGTGAAAAACTACATTTGTGATTTCCCGACTACAGAAAATATTGCGCATGAGAACGCTGTTTGCCTTCCGCATCTGGGTGCATCCACAGCCGAGGCGGAAGAAAATTGTGCTGTCATGGTTGCCGATCAGCTGCGTGAATTTCTTGAGCATGGTGTCATTAAAAATTCCGTGAATTTTCCCCCTGTCGAGCTAAGCCGCAAGAGCGATTTCCGGTTGGCGCTGATACATAAGAACGTTCCGGACATGGTAGGCCAGATTTCACATCAGCTGGGACAGTCATCAATCAACATACTGCACATGATCAATGAATCGCGCGCAGATGTGGCTTGTACGCTTATCGATACCGAAGCCGCAGTTGACGAGGCCACCATGGCGGCCATCAGAGACATAGACGGATTGTTGAAAGCGCGTCAGATATAGCAATTCACGGCGTTTAACACTCTGGTGATGCGACCTGGCCTGTGGGCTGTTTGGAAAGTTCGGTAACACTTTATCTTCGCCACAGCCGCCACAGCCACCACAGCCCACTAGCTCATCAAAGTGGTGCCGGATTATGTACGGGAATAAATGATCCACAGCTAAAGTGCTGTGTTCCCGGACGGACTGCTGGTGGCAATTGCCCGTGCTGCCGAACACTGGCATTATGGTCATGGCCTCCCTGACTAACTGATGTCACCTAAGTGCACATTGGTGTTCGCAGTTCAAAAGAAGACTATGTTTAAAAATGCACTAACCACCATCGCCCCGCAAGCGTGTACGGCAATAGATACCAGCCTGGTGTGTGGTTGTGGCTGATCAAATTACTATTATCGGGGTGGGATTGATTGGCGGGTCGTTTGCACTGGCGTTGCGCGCCGCCGGTGTTGACGCGCAATTTGTGGGTTTTGGCAGGCAGGAGGAATCTCTGAATCGCGCTTGTGAGCTCGGCATCATTGATCGTTACAGCACGTCTTTGAAAGATGCAGTAGCCGGCAGTGATGTGGTTTTTCTGGCCACCCCGGTCGGTGCCAATGATGCGTTGTTCAGCGAACTTGCTAAAACGGTCTCTGCAAAAGCCATCATTACTGACGCCGGCAGTGTAAAACAAAGCGTTATCACTGCAGCCCGAAAACACTTGCCGTCGC
>CAKZVB010000197.1 GCA_937922015.1 uncultured Granulosicoccaceae bacterium | reverse complement strand
TCGCCGACATGACAAATCGTTTGCGAAGCGGTGCGAAAGAAATAGCAGATAACATTGGTCTCGGCCTTGAGATTGAACAGGTCGGTGGCTTTGATCCGGTAACCTTTGATGAACGCTGCGTTGCAAGTGTACGCAATGCTGCTGAACGCCTGGGTTATACACATCGGGATCTGGTATCCGGTGCAGGTCATGACGCGTGCTGGATAAATCAGGTAGCACCTACCGCGATGGTGATGTGCCCCTGCGTTGGCGGACTCTCACATAACGAGGCCGAAGAGATCACCCCTGAGTGGGCCGCTGCCGCTGCCGACGTGTTGTTTCACGCCGTCGTGGAAACCGCAGAAATCGTTACCTAGGAGTCTGCGCGGTAGAAGTCTGCGTAGCGAGAACGTGCCATGGCGAGGGAGTTTTTACGATCATTTGAGGCGCATAGTTGTTCATACGTAACGAAAATGATCGATAAAAACACACCGTCAGGGCGCGTTCGCAGTAGCAGAGGTTCTGCCGCGCAGGCTCCTAGTGGGCTGTGTTGAATAAACGCAGGAGTCAGACACACACGAAGCAACAGCACCTTAAGCATCGTTAAGAAGTTGCGCAAATTTCTGCTCCAGTACATCCATGGTATTCGCATTGCGCCCGGGTGAAGCACTACAATGCCCCCAGTCAGAATCAATCACGCACAACTCTGCGTTGTGCATTAAACTCACTTCAATAGCACTGTCCTGCGGTGGAAAATACAGGTCGGTTCTGCACGGCATTACCACAGTGCGCGCGGTGATCGCTTTGAGCGCTGTCTCTATATTGCCATCGAATTTCTGATGCCGGGCAATATCGGCAGATCTCCAGCTTGCCAGTTTAGCCAGTAAGTCATTGGCGTCCCATTGTAGATGATCCTGCTCCCAGTCAAGCATCAGTGCCTCAACGCTATCAAAGCCCAGTTCGGTATAGAGATGCTCGCGAAAAAAACTCTGCGAGTATGCCCAGCCACAATAGACCCTAGCAAACGCCTTAAGCCCGACTACCGGTGGTGTCTGGTAGTTACCGTGATCAAAAGTCTGATCTGCCCTTAGCGCTGCTGCTACGCCCTGCAGAAACACATCATTATGGGGTGAGCACCGTGCGGCGCCACAAAACGGCAGCAAGGCATCAACCATATCCGGATACAGTGCCGCAAAATGATAAGCCTGAATCGCCCCCATAGACCAGCCGGCCACCAGTCTCAATCGTTCTACCTCCAGTACCTCTGTCAGCAGACGGTAATGACATGCTACGTTGTCGTAGATGGATACCAGTGGAAATCCACTGCCCGACTGCGGTCCCCGCTGATTGCTGGGTGATGACGACAGACCATTGCCAAACATGTTTGGCACCACCACAAAGTAGCGGTCGGTATCGATAGCGCGACCAGGGCCGAAGAACGCTTCATTACTTTGATGAGTACCTGTGTAATAGGTGGGAATCAACACGGCGTTATCAGCCGCTGAATTCAGCTGACCATAGGTCTGATAGACCAGCGTTGCATCGCTGAGCACCTGCCCGCTTTGCAGAGTTATATCACCGGCACGAAATACCCTGCCATCCATCGCCTAGAAAAACTTCATATACCGGTCGACTTCCCAGTCCGACACGTGGTTGGTATATTCAGCGTATTCGTCGCGCTTGAATTGCAGGTAGGTGTCGGCCATCAGCTTTCCAAATACCTGCGTCACCAATGGATCTTTTTCAAACTCGTCCAGTGCTTCATCGAGTGTTCGCGGCAGATAGCTTACTTTTAGTTTGGCAAGTTCTTTGGGGGTTTTGAGGTACATGTTTTCGGTATGTGGTGCGCCGGGATCGATTTTTTCACGTATGCCTTCAAGCCCTGCTGCCAACACCAGCGCGCCACCCAGATACGGGTTGTTTGAGATATCAGCGGCACGCAATTCAACACGCCCGCCGCCCAGTGGCACCCGCACCGCATTGGTTCTGTTGTTGTTGCCAAAGCAGGCGAAAACCGGGGCCCAGGTAAAGCCGGACATGCTGCCCTCTTTGATTAATCGCTTGTAGCTGTTAACAGTGGGCGTGATCACTGCACACAGTGCCGGCAGGTGTTTGAGTATTCCACCAATAAAATAGTAACCCGCCTCGCCCAAATCACAGCCACGCGGATCGGCTTTTGACTCAAAAAGATTTTTACCGGTTTTGATGTCTGCCAGTGACATATTGTAGTGTGCTCCGCTACCAGCGCGATCGGCAAACGGCTTTGGCATAAAGGAGGCAAAACAGCCGTGTTGGTTTGCAACTTCATTGACCAGCAGACGAAAAAACACGAACCGATCTGCCATTTCCAGTCCTTCAAAATAGGTAAAGTCTATTTCGAACTGGCCATTGCCATCTTCGTGGTCAAAAGAATACACATCAAAACCGGCTTGCTGCAGGTGATCGACAATGCTGTCGAGTACCGGCAGGCTGTCGAGCGTGCTGCGTACATCGTAGGCAGGCTTGGCGAGTATGTCGCGACTACCGACCGGTTGAATATGGCCGGCGTCATCCTCGCGCAGTAAGAATAATTCCGGTTCAATGCCAAAATTAAACTGGTAACCCATGCTTTTTGCATCGGCTAACACGCGTTTGAATATCTGCCGCGAGCAGGGTTCAAATACCTCGCCTTCACAATACAAATCACTGGCGAACCAGGCAACATCCGGTCGCCATGGACAGATGATAACGCTGGAGGCATCGGGTACCGGTGAAATTTCTTCGTCACTGACATCCTGCGGCACACCATCAAGGGCAGCACCGGTACAAAGCTCCGAGCCGCCCATCATGCGTTCAAGGTGAGAGATCGGCACCATCTTGGATTTAGACACACCATGGACGTCAACGTAGGATGCCAGCGCATACTTCACGCCCTTTGCCTCAAGTTGTTTTCGCAATTTCGCGTGCTGATCCGGCTTGTTGCGAGAGGATTTCTTCTTAGCGGCCATGCTGACTTCCTGCTGGTTGATGATGTAGATTCGATAGTACACCGAAAAAGTGCAATGGCGAAAAAATGCGTTTTATACCTGTGGACAACTAGCGCGACAGGACAAGTACATTATCAGGACACACGACGCCCGTCGTTATCAAAGTAGTATGCTTTGTCTTTTAAAAACCCTAAATTTACTTCCTGACTGTCTTTTATATCATGCTGACCAAACAAGCGCACAGTGGTTTGGTGCTGGCCAATCCGCGTGATCAAATTGGTATCACCCCCTAAGTGTTCAACATGCTGCACCACAGCAGTAAAAGGACCGTTTGCCTCTATAGTGATATCTTCAGGTCTTAAGCCCAGTGTTCTGGGGTCGCTCTGATCCAACAGGCTGGCGGGCAAAAAGTTCATTGACGGGGAACCCAGAAACCCCGCTACAAACTGATTTTGCGGATTGTTGTATAGCTCCATCGGAGAGCCGGTTTGTTCAACGCGACCATCGCGCAGCACAACAATCTTGTCGGCCAGTGTCATCGCTTCTGTTTGATCATGCGTTACATAAACCATTGATGTAGAAAGTTGCTTATGCAGATTAGCGATCTCTATTCTTGTGTTTACCCGAAGTGCCGCATCGAGGTTGGACAACGGCTCATCGAATAAAAATAGCTTAGGCTGGCGAACGATAGCGCGACCAATAGCCACTCGCTGCCGTTGTCCGCCACTGAGTTCAGACGGATAACGATCCAGATAATCGTGCAGGTCCAGCATACGGCTGGCTTCTGCAACTCGTGCGGAAATTTCCTGTTTAGACTGTTTCTGTTGCTTTAGTGCCAGCGTCATATTGCCCCTCACATTCAAATGGGGGTATAGCGCATAGCTTTGAAACACCATGGCAATGCCACGTTTAGACGGCGGGACATGATTGACAGTCTGCCCGGCTATGTTCACATCCCCCTCGGTGGCGTCTTCCAGTCCGGCAATTATTCGCAGCAGGGTTGATTTTCCACATCCGGACGGACCGACAAAAACAACAAGCTCACCCTCCTCGACGTCTATGTTTATGTCCCGAAGTACCTCCACGCTACCAAACGACTTGTGCACCCCGGTAAGTGATAACGCGGTCAACTTGCGCTCCCCTGAAGGTTGATTATCTGGCCGGTAGCTATGCTATTGTCTGCCGCTAAACAGATAGCCAGCGATTGCACCGCATCATTCATGTGTCTTCGTAAGTCAATGTCTTCTTTTATCGCCTTTATTACCCAGGCTTGCTCGGCGTTACAGAGAGCCTGGTGTCCGGGCTCATCGGGCATCTCGATCAAGCGGTCGCCGGCAGGTGTGTGCACCAGAATGCTGCCAACCCGGGTGTGACCATCAACCGCTGCAGAGGCCCCTTTGTTGCCTTCAACAATAGATACAGAGCCATTAGGGGATACAATATCTTTAACAAAAAAAGCTGTCTCTGACATCATGGGCCCCCACCCCGCCTCATACCAACCGACAGAATCGTCGTCGAATATGACCTGAAACTGACCATAGTTATACATGTCTTTGTCAATTTCATTACTTAACCTTACACCCATACCGTGCACGCGCAGTGGATCTGCATCAGTGATCTGGCACATGACATCTACATAGTGAACACCACAATCAACGATCGGTGAAGTGGTCTGCATAAGTGCCTTGTGAGTCTCCCACTCAGCCCCTGAGGATTGTTGATTGAGATTAAGTCGAAACACGTAAGGCCCTCCCAGCTTACGCGCCTCTTCAATCAAGCGAATCCACGACGGGTGATGTCGCAATATGTACCCGACAACCAGTTTGCGTCCGGTTTCAAGAGCCTTTTTTACCACTCGCCGGGCGTCACTGACATTCGTTGCCAGTGGCTTTTCAACAAACACATCGGCACCCGCGTCCATTGCAGCGCAGGCGTAGTCGGCGTGACTATCCGAATAAGTGGCGATCACGACAAGATCAGGCTTTGTCAACATACCTTCTTTAAAGCTACTGAAACAGGGATACTTTTTGAGTTCTTCGGGCAGATCTACTTCTGATCGATTAACCAGTGCAAGCAGCCTGACGTCTTCGTTGTGATGATGGGCCAGAGCATGACTGAGGCCCATGTTGCCTAATCCCGCTACAAGTACACGGATCATTTTACCGCTCCGGATGTTAACCCCCTGATTAATTGCCTTGAGAATATCGCATAGAGGAATAGCGCAGGCAGTATAGCCAGGGACAAGGCGGCAAGCACAGCATTCCAGTTAGTGACGTACTGGCCAATAAATATTTGCGACCCCAGTGTCAAAGTCTTGGTTTCTTCTCCGGGGGCCAGTATGAGTGGAAACCAGAGATCATTCCAAATCGGGATCATGTTAAAAACCGCGACAGTGGCCAAGGCAGGTCTAACCAGTGGCAATACGATACGAAAAAATATTTTATACTCCGACAGACCATCCACTCGCGCTGCGTTTTTTAAATCAGCTGAGATCTGATGCATAAACTCACTGAGGATAAAAACTGCCAGTGGCAATCCCTGCGCTGTGTATACAAGAATCAATGCCGTTAGCGTATTCACCAACCCCGTCGATACCATAAGCTCTAATATAGCAACAGTGCCTATTCGAATTGGAATCATAATGCCCAGCGCCAGATACAGCCCCATCCATTTGTTGCCGGGGAACCGGTATTCGGACAGCGCATAGGCCGCCATTGCACCAAATAGCAATATGAAGAACAGTGAGGTAACAGTCACGATCATGGAATTTTGAAAATACAACGGAAAGTCACCCTGCTTAATCACTGTCTCATAACCAATCAGGGAAAAGCTGTCAGCGTCTGGCAGTGCCAGCGGTTCACGAAAAATCGATTTCCGTTTTTTAAAACTGTTTATCACAATGACAAACACCGGAAACAAGGCAATGATCATGTACACAACCAGTGCACCATGCATTAGCAACATATTTGCGTTAAATGGACGTGATTTTTCCATTAACACATCCTAAAACTGGAAACGCCGCATTCGCGATTGGATACCGAACAAATAGATGCAAACGCCGATCAGGATAATGCCGAACATCGCCGATGCTATTGCAGAGCCCATATGTGGATCACCCAACTGCAGCTGAAATCCAAAAAAAGTGCGATACATAAATGTACCGAGAATATCAGTTGAGTAGGCAGGCCCTGCCAGCGCACCCTGCGCCGCATATATCAAATCAAACGCGTTAAAGTTGCCTACAAACGTTAGTATGGAAATAATGCCAATGGCCGGTAATATCAATGGCAGCTTGATCCGCCAGAAAGCAGAGAATCCGGTTATCCCGTCTATTTCACCAGCTTCGATGATTTCCTGCGGTATGGAGAGCAGTGCTGCATAGATCAGCATCATTGGGATACCGACAAACTGCCAGACAGAAATTAATGCAAGTGTCGTCAGTGCGTATTCTTCTTTGCCCAGCCATGGTGCAAACAATGATTTTAATCCCACCGTATCCAGCAGCGATGGCGCGATTCCCCACAGTGGAGACAGAATAAGTTTCCATGCAAAGCCCACAATCACGAATGACAGAATAGTCGGTATAAATATGGCTGATCGATAGAATGCTGCGAAGCGCAGCCGCGGATGGCTGAGGATAGCCGCCAGGGCAATGCCTATCGGGTTTTGTACCAGCATGTGAATGACAAAGAACCAGAGGTTATTTCCCAATGCATTCCAGAACGGTTCGGACCACAGGGTATCACCAAACAACGCTTTGAAATTTTGCAGACCAACAAATACGCGCTCCTGATCAATACGATTATAGAGGGCAAGCCGCAAGGTATTAAATAGAGGGAAAATCATCACTGTGGTATACACCAGCACAGCGGGTGTTAAAAAAATAATGATGTGCCAGCGTACAGGACTGCGTTGCATGTAAACTCCGAAACCCGGGCAGATTGCTACCCGGGTATCGTATGCTTAGTTACTGTTGAGGCTTATACCAGGTAGCCAGACCTTCCTGAAGTTGCTTACCCAGTTCCTCAGGACTACTTGTTCCCTTTATCGCCGCAACCGACGCGCCCCATGTATCGTTTTCAAGGTTAGGCGTTCCGCGTGACAGGATTTGATAGGTCGAACGTATTGTGCTTTCGCACTGACCGCGCCAGCTGACAAATTCCTTTGCCAGAGGATCGTCAAGATCAACCGGTGTTTTAGACAGTGGAAAAAAGCCCGGTAGTGCATTACCGAAGATAGCGGCGAACTCGGGGCTGGCCACCCAGCTCAGAAAGGTTCTAGCGGCTTCCGGGTTTTTGGATGCTGCATTCATACCAATACCGATATCGGTGTGATCAGAGATGTAGCAGGTATCACCCTCGGCTTGCACCGGTGGTTTGAAAGCGCCCATTTCAAAATCAGCCTGGGTGTTAAAGCCTGAAATTTCCCAGCTGCCTGCAGGATAGATAGCAGCGCGACCGAGTGTAAACAAATTCTGGCTGTCGGGATAAGTTTGCGCCTCATATCCATCACCAAGGTAGGCACCCCATTTTGCGAGCGTAGCGTAGGGAGCAACCCAACCTTCGTCTGTCAGTTTTTGTTTGCCGCTAATCAGTGCTTGCCGGCCTTCTTCACCCTTCCAGTAATTAGGGCCGATGTTGTTATACCCCATCGTGGCTGCTTCCCACTGATCATTTGTACCCATAGCCATTGGAATGTAGGTCCCGTCTTCTTTGAACTTCTCTAACACGGCGAAGAACTCGTCTTCGGTGGCGGGTACATCTACCCCCAGCTCTTTGAAGGCATCTTTGTTATAAATAAACCCGTGAATTACAGATGCCATTGGCACACAGAAACTGGCCGAGCCGTCATCACTTTGCCAGGCGGATTTCGCTACGTCTGAGAAATTTGACATAGCTTCCATGTCGTCAAGATCAGCTAAATGACCTGCATCAAACAGGGCAAGAGAAGCATCGAACGGTCGGCAGGTGATTAGATCCCCTGCACTGCCGGCTTCAAGCTTTGAGTTTAGCGCTGCGTTGTATTCAGTTGGTGCCGATGGTGTGAACTTCACCTTGATGCCTGAGTGTTCCGCCTCGAACGCCGGTATTATTTTCTCCTGCCACAGAGCAAGGTCATCATTGCGCCAGCTTTCTATGGTGATGGTCGCGTCCTGGGCGCGGACACTACCACCCAGCAGAGTACCGCCGGCTATTGCGATCGTTATTAATTTGCGAATCATATTTTCCCCTTGAGCATACTTTGAGCTGTTAAGTATCTAACCGCGAAAGTGCGGCACGTAAATGACCACCGGAGCTTTTCAACAACGACTCCGCCGTATTTTTAGTAGCTGCACCTGCAGCGAGCAATGCAGCAATTTTAACATCCCCTCCGGTATTATCTAGCGCCGTCGCCGCAGATGGCTCATCGACCGCGGCAACCCGGGCGACGATGTCTACCGCACGTTTTCGTAGCTTGTTGTTATCAGCACGCACATTCACCATCATGCCATCGTATACATGACCAAGTTCAATTGCCATTAAAGTAGACAACATATTAAGGGTGATTTTCTGAGCTGTACCGGCACCCATGCGGGTAGAACCGGCCAGCACTTCGGGAGGTGTGGCCAGATGGATGGCGTAGTCTGCTAACAATAGCAGAGGGCTCTTTTCATTATTGGCAATAGCAATGACAGTCGCCCCCTTGCGCCTGGCAAGCTCTGCTGCTTTAACTGTATATGGTGTCTGACCACTGGCTGACACCGCGATCATTGTGTCATTCGGTGTGAGATCTGCCAGTTCGGTTTTCAGTGTGCTTGTGTTGTCTTCCGTATCACCAGGCATATTGGCATCGCCGGGCAGGCCACCTGCCATCAGAATACGAATCTGTTGAGCGCTAATATTGAAAGTGCCACCTAACTCCATTGCATCGGCCGCGGCCATTAGCGCGGAAGAGCCGGCAGCGGTATAGTACAAGGTGCTGCCATTGCGGATGGTCGCTGCCAGTTGCGTAGCCGCAGCGCTGATTATATCGCGTACCTGTTGTACGGATTTCGCAGCATCAAGCTGGGCACCGGCTAATAGATTTGCCGCCTCATGCAGAGGCCGCGCATCAATGTGCAGTGCGTCTACTCGGTGTTTTTCGGTGACCTGCAACAACAGCACTTCCTCTCAATCTACTTCGATAATACCATTGTGATACTATTTGTCTATAGTCGGCCACAATGCGCATTCACACCGTTATACAAACACCAATACCTCACTAAAACGGATGCACGCAGTGAGCATACAAAAGTGTAAAGAACACAGACAGGTATCCCACAGACAGCAACATGAGCGGCTCAAAAAAACCAGCAGCCATCGCGGTAGACGGTGGTGGCACGCATTGTCGTATCGCATTGATTAAAGACGACAATATAGATTCTGTCATCGCCGGTCCGGCCAATGTATCTACCGATTTTAGTGGCAGTATCAACACTATTATGTCGGGCCTTGCTGAATTATCCCAACGAAATTCTCTGTCAGCACATCAACTCAATAACATTCCGATCTACCTTGGTCTGGCCGGAGCTATTGATGAACAGATAGGACAACACGTACAGCGGGCACTACCTTTCACCCGGTGTACCGTGCAGGACGATCGCCCCTCTGCTTTGCGTGGGGCACTAGGTACTCATGACGGTGCTCTGGCACACTGCGGAACAGGTTCTTTCTTTGCCGCCCGGTATAACAAACAGCAAAAGTTTACAGGTGGCTGGGGACCTGTTCTTGACGATATCGCTTCAGCGCGATGGGCAGGCGCGCGGGCGCTGAGCCTGACACTCTACTCCATTGACGGCATTCAGCCACAAAGTGAAATGACCCGTGCGCTTGTAAATGAGTTCACCGGTGCTACCGGGATAGTCAATTTTGCTGCCAGTGCCACAGCCGGTAAACTTGGTCAGCTGGCAAAAACAGTAACTGCGTACGCGCAAAAAAATGATGTGGTTGCTAATAAGGTGCTGTCGGAAGGTGCTGAAATGATCGCCGCCAATCTACTTGCTATCGGCTGGTCCGATGGCGACAACATATGCCTGACCGGCGGTATTGGTCCATGGTACAAATCATACCTGCCCTCCGAAATGCAACTCTGTGTTAAAGAACCATCGGGTGATCCTCTGGATGGTGCGGTTGATCTGGCGCGTGAGCTATACCTGGATAGTAACTAAATAAATGCTCACAACAATCTAAAACGTTTGGCAGGTTTAATTGCAACCTCGCAGAATTAGAACATCAAGTAGTTTCAGCCACAATTTTACGGTTTTACTCTTACATGGCGGCGCGAGTTTCCCGCACCGTATCCGCTTCATTTGCACTGTTTTTATCGCCGATCAGCCACCGCTCTCCATTCACTCGCAGCATCAATTCCATTCTATTACTCACATCAAACTTTTTAAGTATCGACGCCACGTGATTTTCGACCGTTCGAATAGATCGCACCAGTTGATCTGATATTTCTTTATTACTGAGCCCGCTGACTATAAGGGGCACTAACTCCTGTTCTTTCTTCGTTAAACCCAGAGGATGTTTACGTGAATTTTTCTGCGGTCCTCTTTTAACTTTTGGAAACGAACTTTGACAACTGAGATTGCTCTTTAAACTTTCAATTTTTCCTGAAAAGCCATAGGCACCGATATCGTTTAACAGATCGACAGCCCTGCCAAGGTTTTGCGGCAGTATTGCTGCATCCCCCTGCATCAAAGTAATAGCAGCCTGAAGCGGACAATCGTGCTCCAGCCATTGATCAGCAGCACCGGGAATGTCGCCCTGTATCTCCATCTCATAAGGCAGTGCAAGTTTTCCGTCATGAGAACCGCTATAGTCAATGCCGAAACGCGCCAGCCAGATTGCGTACTCTCCACTGCGCCACAAGCCCCCGGGCAACGTTTTCATTTGCACTATGTTGTCCAGTTGTTGCTGTGCTATGTCGTTATCGCCGGCAAGCCATGCGGCTTCGACCAGCGTTAACCTCGCGGGCAATATATATTGCGTTTCATGAGTACTTAACGCATCCTTCAGAGCCTTCTGCGCCAGCTCTTGCGCATCATGCCTGCCTAGTCTAAGCCGCGTACGCGACAGTACAAGCAATGCCGGCAATCTCATCAGTAAGGTCTGCCCCTGTATGTCTAATACACCCTGCGCAATTGACTCCGCTTCCAGCAACATGCCCTGTTCCATTTTCAGTTGCGCGTGATAACCGGTTAAATAGTGCGTCCAGGAGTCCAGATCATGACTGGTGTCGAAGACTATGCCATCAGTGATGGTCTGACTGGCAAGTTCAAATTGACGACAGTTAACAGCATAGTCAGACAAATTGGTATAGGCGCGTGCCGCGTGCTCATGAAGTTTATGAGACAAAGCCAGCTCTAAACTGGATTGCATATACTCAAGGCCTGCAGAGTTATCTATAAATAGATAGGCGGTGCCAATGTTATTGAAGGCATGGACTCGTACCTCTGTATTCGGAAATTGTTTTTCGACTTCCAGCGCTTTTAAACCCCATTCAATCGCCTCATGCATTCGATCATTAAGCATGTGATACTGAGAGCGTTGACTGTAGGCCATACCTCGTTCTGCCGATAGTTCCTCGCCTTCAAGCACCTTGAGTGCCTGATCAAGATAGTTATCTGCCTTATCTGACTCACCCCGATACCAGTGCAAACGCGAGAGCCATCGAAGGTTTTCACCTATTTTGTCTGCCCGCCCGATCTCCTGCCATTTTTGCAAAGCGATCTCACGTGCCTCGATAGTTTTTGTATCGACCTTGACCAGTCCGGATTCATAAGACCATTGTTCATGCAGGCGAGCGCAGTCTTCAGCACCGGCGAGTCCGGCAAACTGCAGTGCACTGCCAAGGTGCATTGCTGCCTCTGCGTGTGAGCCGCTTAGCGACGCCGCCGCCGCTGCCAGCGGTGCATGTTCCAATACTACCAGGGCGTTTTCGGCTGCCAATGCATGAAACACCAGTAAATCGTGTTTGATGGTCTTTTCCTGCAACAAATAATCAACTACTTTCTGATGCAGCATTTTTCTTCTTGTCCTGCTGACCCTGTCAGCAGTCCCCAGCCTGGCAATTTCGTGGCGAAACCTCAACGTTCCGTTTGATTCGTAATAAAGGAACTTTTTATCGACACTGATATCAACCAGATCAACAATTTCGTCTGTGAAGAGCGTACTTAACATTTCCGGATTTACGGCGTACGGAATCAGCGCAATGGTTTCCAGAAATTGCTGCACATCCTTTGACAGACGATTTAGTCGGGCGCCTACAGCATCCTTTATTGACGCGGGGGTATCCGTGATACTTGCTTCACCGGCAGACAACATCTCGGTAACGTAAAATGGATTACCTTGCGTCATCTCGTAGAGGCCATCAGGCCTTCCACCTGATTTCCCGGCAAGTTTATCTACCCCTGCCGGGGATATTGCCCGCACATTAATACGATGTGTATCTGTTGAATGAAATTCTCCAAGGACCTGTTTTAATCCGTCACTACTATTCGTTTCTTCACTTCTATAACTGAGAATCATCAGTAGATTCAGGAAAGTAATCCGCCGGCCCAGGCATTTTATAACGTCAAGTGAGGTATTATCAGCCCAGTGAACATCTTCTATAATAAGAACCACCGGTCGTTTGACTGATTTGAATTCATTCAGCAGCGGAGTAAGGATCTGTGAAAACGCCTCGCCGCTGGCCAGTGCTTCCTGAACATTGTCAGTAAACAAACCGGCCATGTCATGAAAAGGGCCCAATACCCTTGGAGTATCCAGAGGATCACACCCTCCCCAACGGCAATCGTATTCATCACCCAGTTGTGATCTGAATTGTCGTAATAATGATGTCTTTCCTATACCTGCCTCACCATTTACCAGTGCTACAGAACCACGGTTTTGAAGTAATCGCTTAGACAGAACAGATAGCGTCATGAGTTCATTTTCGCGTTCAAGCAACATCCTGCAGCTCCCTTGTAGCAAATTCCATTAGGTTTCCCACTAATTTATGGGTATGCAAAAACCGGTTTTTAGGTAACACCCACACTATTTATACCGCTAAAGGCAAAATAATATCAATGCGTCATATGACCTATATTTTGAGCAGTATAGAAAAAGGTGTTAGTTCCGGAACCGGGTTGCCAGCCAAGCCGCTACAAGGATTAGTCAAATGGATATGATCAAAAAGAACTATTTACACAAGGCTGGATTTGATATAGCCCCACAGCAGACGGAACACACTATAGGGGTGAGTGCGCCGGTAAGGATCTCCGATAAACGTATCCTTGAAGTTAGAAACCCCTACAACGAAGATCTAATCAAAACGATCGATTGTGCAACACGAAAACAGGTGCTTGATGCGATCGCGCTGGCCGACAGCTACGACTATAGACTGACGGCATGGCAACGATACGAGATATTGACAGGCTTTTGTGTGCTGCTGAAAAAAAGAAGCCGCGAGCTCTCATTACTGATAAGCAAAGAATCAGGAAAAACGCTCAGAGACTCTGAAGTCGAGATTAACAGAGCGCTACAGGCCTTCCTGCTTTCAGCAGAAGAGGCTAAGAGAATAAATGGAGAGGTTCTGCCTGTCGATGCAGTAGCGGGCATGGAGAAAGGAATCGCCATGGTGCTGCGTGAGCCGATCGGTATCGTTTGCGCGATCACGCCATTCAACTTTCCGTTAAACCTGGTGGCGCACAAGGTGGCACCCGCATTGGCGGCAAACAATCCGGTCATTGTTAAACCGTCTGAGTCGACGCCACTAACAGCGTTAACAATGCAGGAAATGCTGCTGCAGGCGGGAGCCCCTGCAGAGATTATGCAAGTGCTGGTGGGTGACCCTGTCGAAATAAGCAATGTACTGGTGAGCGATGAGAGAGTAAAAAAGGTAAGTTTTACCGGAAGTGTAGACGTAGGCAAGTCGCTCTGCCGAATGGCTGGTATGAAGAGCCTCTGCATGGAGCTTGGAGGTAATGATCCGATGATTATCCTGAAGGATGCTGATCTGGACGCGGCACTGCCGGCAGCTATTGATGGTGCATTTGGAACCAACGGTCAACGCTGCACGTCTGTCAAGCGCTTCATCATTGAACAACAGATTGCAGACCAATTCATCAACAGGTTTGTTGAAGAAACCCGCAAATTAAAAGTAGGAGACCAACTCGATCCAGCCACCTGCATCGGCCCGTTAATTAATTCACAAGCAGCCAGAGTGATTGAGCACCGGATAAAACAATCGGTCAAAGCCGGTGCCCGCCTGTTGTGCGGTGGAAAAAGAGATGGCGCTCTGCTTTGGCCAACGGTTTTAGACCACGTCCACATGAGTAATCCTGTCGTAGCAGCAGAGACATTCGGCCCGGTTGCCCCGTTTATTCGGGTAAGCAGCTTCGATGAAGCTATTTCAACTGCAAATGACACCAGCTACGGGCTGCAATCAGGAATCTTTACCAACAATATGAAGCTGGCAAAATCTGCGATGTCCAGAATTCAGGCAGGTGCGGTGATGATTAACAAAGCTCCGGGCTTTCGAGCAGAGCATTTGCCGTTCGGGGGTATCAAAGACAGCGGGCTCGGAAAAGAAGGTATTAAGTGTGCCGTTGACTCAATGACCCGTCAGAAAACCATTGTGCTATGAACCTTGTCACAGCCAGTCAGCTGTCGACTGAAGCATTTATCGCCATAACCACACTGGCCTACTTTATTGGTGGCGCTGTAAAAGGCACTCTGGGTGTAGGCATGCCCATCACTGTAGTCACCACCATGACTTTCGTGACAGACGCCAGAACCGCTATTGTGCTGGTGATATTCCCGATTATTATGACCAATCTCTGGCAGATACTTCGCTCCGGAAATATCACCAGTGTGATTAGCCAGTACTGGAGGCTCGCCGCGAGCATGACATTCTTTTTACTGGCCTCATCCGCTCTGGCATTAAGTGTTCCGCTGCAATTAATTACCATCTTACTCGGCATTGCTGTCGTTATTTTTGCCGTCATCAATCTATTAACACAAATTCCTTTCATACCTGATCGTCTCGATCCGGCAGCACAACTTGGTACTGGTTTCATCACCGGAGTACTCGGTGGTCTGACCGGTCTTACCGTCGTGCCACTGGTCGCTTATTTTTCCGCCAGAGATCTGGATAGAGAAGCCTTTATTACTGCCACCTGCCCGTTTTTTCTACTGGGAGGGTTCCTGTTGATGTTCAGTTACAGTCGCAATGGGCTGTTCACTCATGAATATGCGCTGTTGTCGTTGGCATTGGTGATACCAGCCACCATCGGGTTTCTGCTCGGGGAGAACATACGCCAGGTAATCTCTCGATCAAGGTTCCGCAAATTTGTATTAGTTCTTTTTATGGCGACGGGGTTAAACCTGATCGCCGGAAGTATTGAGTATTAATCATATTTAACAGGGAGAGACAAATTGAAACTATTCAATAAACATAAAGGATTCGTATCATTGTTGGTGCTGGGAACCATTGCCGCGGCTGCTGCTTTATTACTGCTGGGTGCAGTCCTCGGAACAGCAGTGATTGGAGGCTCCGGCATTGGACTGGTGATGCTGCGAATTACCACACGCCTGCGTAATCTTGATCAGGAACAAATAGATTTGCGAGAGGTGTGACGGAATATTGTAGCCGATCATCCAGCTACCGTTTGATTGCCGTCTGGCTTATACAAGAAATGCAAACCGCCGCAGGCCTGCATCGCGCAGCGCTACCAGCGCTGTTATTCCAAACGAAATGGAATCTAACGGACCTCCCCGAAACAGCGTCTGCCTTGTTTTTCAAACCCATCCGGAGTCGGGACAAAGCACCATGGGGCAAGTGAGAGCAGAACGTAAGAGCAGACTTTAACCAGAACCGAGTTGAGTGATAGCATCATTCGCTATTAGTTGGTGTTATATCGTGATATTACTCATTGCAGCTATTACCTCGTCACGGGTGCGAATTGCGCCGGTCTGCAGATACTCCATTGCCTTTAACGAGGCATTGTGGGCCTCAATGCCTGAGCCTGCTACGCAATCTTCAACAACACGACAAAAATAATCGGACTGGTGACCGTCTACAAAGGTGTAGTGAACACAGACATCCGTCAGTCCACCGACAAGAATAAGAGTTTCGGCCTTCAGGCCTTTTAACAGAATTTCCAGATCAGTACCAAAAAACGCCGAGTAACGGCGTTTTTGAATATGATAGTCACCTGGAATAAAACCCATCTGTTCTTTGGCAAGATCGGTGTCAGGGTTATTATCAAGACAGTGAATATCCTCAACGCCATCCAGTTCACGCCCGAAATCAATTAGATTGGCACGATGTATTTCCTGAATAAAAATTACAGGTATTTCGCACTCACGTGCTTTGTCTATAACGGCACGTGCTTTTAGCATACGCACATCGTAATCTTCCATGTGAGGGATCGCGCGTTCATCGTTAGTCTTTTTTACAAAAGTACTTGCTTGTATATCAATGACAATTACAGCGGCACGTCCCTCAATCAATTCACGTGCATTCAGTTGATCAGTAGCCATGGATTAATTACCCCTTAACGTATTAGCATGATCAAAGTAAATTCGGCAGCTGCAGAAAACGACCAGACAAGCCAACTGCTCCGCCCTGTACGTCAAACCATGAATCTCAAGCAAACCCATCACCGCAGAATAAACCCTTCACGGCAGGTTTCTCTGACAACAACCCACCACACAAACTCACACCGACCGTTGTCGACCAAATAAACCGTCCAGTGATACCTTACCTGCACCATAGACAAATAAATAGACAAACAGAAACCCCCACAACAACCGCTGATCTGAAATTGCCGAATCCGGAAAGCGATCAAAGAAGCTACCAATGGCTGTCTCATCAGCACCGTGTGCTGTGATATCTACAAAGGTCTGCACCGCTATGAAACATAACATTCCCAATGCCGCAATTCTCGTAAACAGGCCAGCCACAATAAGCACTGGCAGAATAAATTCTGCGTAGGTTCCTGCATAAACGATCAGCTGATATGGGAATTGAGGTATTTGTGTAACATCGTAGTCGTATTGCTCCATTATTTTAGGCAGGATCTGGACATAAGCGCCATCCTGGACTTGAAAGAAACCCGCTAATCCCTCACCGACTTTGGTTTTGGCCGAGTTAATAAAGTACATCAGCAGAACACTGGCAAAAACAAGGCGGGCCATCAATCCCGGAAACCAATCCTGCAGGATGTTCTGGAAAAAGCCGAAAATAGAATGATGTAGGTTGTTAATGATGCGTATCACAAGTGGATCCTTTTAAAAATTGATTTGAGTTGTTTATTCAGTGAAACCACAAAATGCACCCATACTGAAAAATGCCTGCATCTGCGTACCGGGATCAAAACTCTGGTTTTCTTTCAAGGCGCACCCGGCGGCGTACTCTAAGGACTGACCCTGACGCAAGGCTTCAATAAACAATGCAGCAGATTGATCGATCACATTAACAGTGACATCGAAATGAGGACGCAACAACAGTACTTGTTCGCCGTTATTCAAATCAAAGTCCACCGGAGTGGGAAGCTGTTTCACAGTGGATAGCCAGATGCTGCCTACCGGCCAGCGTGAATCGATCAGTACCATGGTCGGATGTGTATGAAGCTTAACCTC
The DNA here is from genome assembly GCA_937922015.1 of uncultured Granulosicoccaceae bacterium. GTDB lineage: Bacteria > Pseudomonadota > Gammaproteobacteria > Granulosicoccales > Granulosicoccaceae. The sequence continues at coordinate 2,007 of CAKZVB010000197.1, read as the reverse complement.
TGTCAGATTTTCAGGCGCAACACTTGTCAGCGCCTGGATTGATATCGGCGCCGTATTGCTCTGGTGATAGACCTGCAGACACGCCCACTCCAGGCGTGCGACATCAGCGATATAGGGAATGGCAGCACTGCCGGGTAATTGTGCTGTAAATTCACCAAAACTTTCACCGTATTCTGCCATTACAGGGCTTGCAGGAGGGTGCTCATTAATATAATGCCGGGCGGCGGCACTGAAAAATTCGTCGCCTACCAGTCGATGCATAGCCGGGTAACATGCCTGCAGATTCTCCATCAGGCTGACCGCACGATTGTTCCGGTAAACGTTGAACCGGCGCGACTGGCCGTTGTCTGTTTGTTGCAGCACCTGTGTCGGACACGGGGCCATTGCATTGTGCAGAGCCTCTGAGGTTTGCTGTTGAAATTTCTCAGTGCTGTGCATGGCGAATGTTTTCACTGGACAATAAACGATCAGCCTTTTGCATTTCCGCCTCTAACACGGCCCACTCAGGCACCGATGTGTCCCATTCGATCAGGGTGGGCTTGTTACCACAGGTATTGAGGGTAAACCGGTATAGCGACCAGACCTCATCGCAAACAGCACGATCGTGCGCATCAATCAATAATATGTCTGCCGGATCCGAGTCGTCTGTGGAGTGGCCGGCGAGATGCAATTCTCCTATAGACTGTGCCGGCAATTGTCCGATGTATTCTTCTGCGTTGTAGTTTAAGTTCCGGGCGGACACGTACACGTTGTTTACATCAAGCAGCAATCCACAACCGGTGCGATTAACAATGTTGGTCAACAACTGGGTTTCATCGAGCGTACTGCCCTCAAGTGCCAGATAGTTCGATGGATTCTCAAGTAACATCGGGCGCTTTAAGGTGTCTTGCACCTGATTGACATGACCGCACACCAGATCTTCGACTTCACGGTTATAGGGCACCGGCAACAGATCACTGAAGAATTCATTATTGTGCGTAGACCAGGCGAGGTGTTCACTGAAGGATTCGGGGTCGAAGCGTTCGACCAGCGCGGCTACTCGTTTCAGGTGTGCAGGATCAATACCGCCGGCCGAACCAATCGACATACCGACACCGTGTATCGATAACGCGTAGTGCTGTCGAATTTTTTCCAGATAATGCAGGGGGGCACCACCCGCCCCCAGATAATTTTCCGCATGAACCTCAAACCAGCCCGCCTCGGGCTGGTGTTCGAGAATCTCTGCATAGTGCTGTGGCTTTAGACTGACACCTGCCCGCCGCGGCAGCCGGGTGAAGCCGCCTGGATCAGTATTTGTCCGGCTGTGAGGCTGATCAAGTGACAGAGTCTGCATTAGCTTGCCGGCAGATCTCTATCCAGCGCGACCAGTGAACCTTTGCGATCGCCTGGTAATTCAAATTCAGCCATGGTCTCTTCGACACCGAATTTCTCGCAATCACCTTTTGGCACCAAAGTCCATGCGTTGCCCTGATAGTCCACTTTGGAAGTACCAGCGCAGGTAGTGCCCGGACCGGCGGCACAATCGTTTTGGCCTGCTGCTGAAACGCCGTAGCATTTCTCTTTGCCAGCGGCGTGTGCGGTGCTGATCACACTGACCTGCGAGACGGCCAGTGCAATTGAACCGGCAATAAGTGCTGAATTAACTGTGTTGGATTTGCTCATGAACTATCTCCTTGATAGATGTGTTTAAAAAATGACCAAAATATACTTATTGATCAGGTTGGCTACTGGAGTACAGCAACTGCCCGTTGGTATTACCCCATGTTCCAGAGGAAACGCCGCATTGAGAGTAATCAAACAGCCCGATGCGTGTTTGTTACATGATAGACTCAAGTTGGCAGAAAAGGTTTAGGCAAAATGTCCTGATTCTCTAACTTTTTTATAATTAATGCCACAGAACACAGCCAGGGAAAATGATTTTCTCCACTGTACTATGATTGCCGGGTTTCTGTTCAGGTAACGGGATCATGTATACCCCCACCTGCTTTCATTGCCGGTTTTTTGCAT
>CAKZVB010000196.1 GCA_937922015.1 uncultured Granulosicoccaceae bacterium | reverse complement strand
ACCCGATGTACCTTGATGATGTGGCGGTTGATTTTCCGGACATGTCAATCATACTTGCGCATCCATCCTTCCCCTGGACAGAAGAGGGCCTTGCAGTAGCGCAACACAAACCTAACGTTTACTACGATATGTCCGGATGGTCGCCGAAATATTTTCCAGAGACATTTATACGCTATGCAAACTCAATATTAAAAAAGAAAATGTTGTTCGGGTCAGACTGGCCGGCGATCACACCGGATCGTTGGCTGGCAGACTTTGCAAAAGCGCCATTCAAGGATGAAGTTCGTCCGCTGATCCTCAAGGAGAATGCATTACGACTTCTGGGAGAAACACAGCCGGCCTAATCAGTGCGCAGTTACCGTGCTGGTATTTGTAGAGTATTGATCGTGGAAACTTATGGAAGGTGACCAGAATTACTGCATACTATGCCGACTACCTGCAGAACCACACCCGGGAATCTGTTGCATTGCCGCAGATGCAGCTTAAAAATATTTTTTACAATTACCAGGGCCGGTAAGTGAGAACAGCTACTGTTAATACGCGTTTATACCTGCTTCTTTTTGCAATCATTTTATTGCAGATCAATGGTGCTGATGCGCAACAAACCCAGACCTTTAAAATTCTTGAAACTGTTGAGCACAATCCGGACTATTTCACCCAGGGACTGGAATTACACCAGGGCTTGTTGTTTGAGAGCAGCGGTCGCTACGGGAAATCAAAGGTTAGAAAGTACCACCCGGACGGTGACGATGCACTGTTGGAAACTCCCATCGCTGAAAGGTTCTTTGCCGAGGGTCTCACAGTTTTTGATGATGAGCTTTTTCTGCTGACGTGGAGGGAGAACACCTTGATTGTGCTGGATCCGGAAAACCTGAAAATAAAGCGAGAGCTCATGTATGAGGGGGAAGGGTGGGGCCTTGCCAGTTACAGTAACCAGCTGGTCATGAGCGACGGCAGTGATACTATCTACTTCCGTAACCCGGGCTCTTTCAAAATAGAGCGCGAAATGCAGGTCTATTTCAAACAACACACCGTACGCCGGATAAACGAGCTGGAATTTGCACAGGGTTACCTCTGGGCCAACATCTGGCAGTCGCCAATGATCGTTAAGATAAAACCAACCACGGGGGAAGTAGTTTCTTTCTATGACTTCACAGAGTTGGTAGCCCGGCACTCAAACGGTAACAATGAAAAGGTGTTAAACGGTATCGCCTATGACGCTGAGCGCAATGCATTCTGGATTACCGGAAAGCTCTGGTCCAGAAGATATCTGGTCCGGCTGGATTGATGCTGCGTTTTTATACCAGAAGCTTACAAACACCGACCGGAGAAGTCAGTGCTTGTGTGTTAGTGCTGCAGGGGATTGTCTGGTGGTAGCAACCTGCTAACCTGCAGATCAATCGACTCAAGGAGTTTCAAATGTGTGGTTTCGTTTGAGGATGTACTCCACAACACTAAAGCGGTGTAAATTCCGCCAGCCATAAATGCTATTGCGTTGTCACCGGCGTTGCCATAGGCCTTTTCATATTCCTGTAAGGTGAGGTTGTAGATCATCGCTTGAAATCTTTGTGCTACCGCTGTGTTTTCGGCAATTCGATTTGATGCCGCGAATACCTCTCTGTTAGAACTCACATGAATTGCCAGTCCCGGTAGAAACCTGAATGATCCGGTTGTACAGAGGCCTCTTCCGTTGTTATCAGCCAGCACGGATTTTTCAAACTCGACTAGCAGCGAATCCAGCAATGACTCTTTATTGTTGAAATGGCTATAGAATGTGCTTCTCGAAATACCAGCCTCTTTGCACAACATATTGACACTGATCTTTATCCAGTTTTCCTTCCCGAGCAAGCCTCTTAGACTCTTTTGTAATAGCGATCTGGTTGATTGTACCCGTTTATCCATTCTGCGCTCCTGCTCGGCTGCGATCAGTATAGATGAAAAGGTCCGGATTCTGATGTGTTTTGACTGCTGGTTTTGTCATTGTGAATCGGTTCGGCTTCGGGCACAGGGTAATGTAAGTAGCAGATCAATGCCAGAGAATGTTGTTCAATAATATGCATCAGGATATGTTTTCCGACGAGTTGTCTAATGCGAATACTACTTGCCGGATACACCTTGTGAGAATACTCTAACGACAAAGTACAAACATATAACAGCCATTGAAAATTCTAAAATACCGGTGATTTCGTAAAACCATGAATGGTACCCTTTGGCCGGAAACAGAGTGCCTATTTCAGTGTGCGGACTATCAACTCTGAGATAGGCGAATACCTTGGCAAAATGGACCCATCCACCATGATAAATCCCGGGCACGGTTATGGCCGAAATTGAAATAACAATAAATAGCCAGAAATATAGAGTCTTTCTTCGATCACCTGAGTACTTTATGAAAGAGTAAATCGAGACTGGCACCAATATAAAACCAATTATCGCCGCATGAATTGCTTTGGTTTGACCCAGAGCCAATGCTGCGTGCAGGTGGTGGATGATATCGGCAAAACCCAAAGTAACGTACGAATAAAATGCGTATCTCAGGCTGGAACTGTTGTTTAAGTGTTCCGGTTTTATCATCTCTTTAATTCCGCACGCAGGGTGAACTTGCCAGCTCGATAAAAAACCAGTTAGTGTTTTATCTATGTGTTAGAGATTGATTGTAATTCTTTATCAACCGGCCACACCTGGTGATTTCGGACGCTATCGGAGAAAGTGTTCGATTTCTATATAAATGTCCGGGGGCGTTAACTACCGAAAGATGCTGACAGCTAGCACTGCTGTTCAGATTCTCATTTGAACCTTGCTTTCGACCCGTGAGAGTCTGTTTTATTTTGGCGGACTCCAGTCAGTTTGTTATGGTCGGGCATGCTGCCGCTGTCACCGTTGTCGAGCGCTGAATCGGTTGTGGGTTCAAAAGATGGACTTAATGAGGAGTAGTAGCGCGCCCACCGATGCTATCAACAGCATCAAGGTGCGGGCAACGGCATCGGACAGCGTTTTTTGTACAGGTTTCGCCAGATAAAAACCGACCAGCAAGCCGGGAAGCAGCAATAGCCCATCCAGGGCAAGCTTAATACTGAAGAGGTTTTAATGGAAAAGAGCGATTAATGATGAGATGTATGCAAAAGTAAATACCAATGCGAGGGTCGCACGGGTTTTATGTATCTCCTGTGTCGTTGATAAAGCACAGCAAGGGGTGGCCCTGAAATGCCTGCCGTTGTCCCCATTACCCTTGCAAAAAATCCGCCGAGTGAAAGTGTTAATACGGATAGACTGGCCGCCTTTGCAAGTAAGGAAATAGCGATAGCTATTAGAATCAGCAGGGCGAACACTATACTGAATATCTGATTTGGAATACTAATAAGAAACGCCACGGCCACGACAGTGCCACACGTAATTGAAGGTAGTAGAATAATTACTTCATGACCGACAATTTTCGAGCGCCCGTCACGCAACATAAGCAGTGACAAAAACAGGTTTATAACAATCACCGGACCGGGAACAAAATCCAACGTGATCAAGGCAAGTATCGGCGCTACGATCATCGCAAACCCGATGCCGGTAGAAGCTTGCACAATCGATCCCACTAGCACCGCACAATTAGCGAGCACATAAAATATGAGGGGATGGCTGGGCTCTACCATGGTCTCTCTTGCGCGGTGTAGAACACACCCGGTTAGCTCTGGGCTGAGAACGGCAGAACAGCCAGCTGAGCACTGTTTTTAGCTCCACAGCCCGGGGATATTGTTCTTGCATGCAACATTGTATACAATCCTGCATGCAATCGCTTGTGCTTCCGGAATCTGCTTATCATCCGGGGCGAAGCGCCGCAGTGACCTAACTGGCAGGCATTTATGAAATTCGATCAGCAAGTGATTGATCTGGAGCAAGTTTCCGATGTTCAGTTCGTGCAACGTTTTGGAGGATTGTATGAACACTCGCCATGGGTCGCAGAGGCTGTCTGGTCGCAAATCGAGGAGGTGACAAGTATTGAAGTCAGTGATTTAGCCGTTCGATTACGCAATGTGGTGGATCTTGCCACCGACGAACAGAAGATGAATCTTCTCCGCGCACACCCGGAGCTAGCCGGCAAGGCAGCAGTGCAGGGTGAGTTAACCCCTGAGTCGACAGACGAACAATCCCGCGCGCGGCTGGACCTTTGCTCTGCAGAAGAATTTGCGATGTTCCAGAAACTCAATACCGCGTACAACGAAAAATTCGGTTTTCCGTTCATCATGGCGGTGCGCAACAGCACACGAGAACAGATTCTGTGCACGTTCGAGTCGCGATTGCACAACAGTGTCGATGACGAATTCGACACCGCGTTGCAGCAGGTACATCAAATCGCGGCGTTGCGGTTAGCAGCCGAAACCGCTCCGGATTCAGATAAGAACAGTTAGGTATGACTCGATGACTTCAGACACTGATACTTCCTATCCCAGAGATCTGGTTGGCTACGGCGAAAATACGCCGGCAGCACAATGGCCGAACGGGGCGAGGGTAGCGCTGCAGTTTGTCGTTAACTACGAAGAGGGTGGTGAGAACTGCATTCTTCATGGCGATGAAGGATCCGAGGCCTTTCTATCAGAGATAGTGGGTGCTCAGTCATATGCCGGCGTCAGGCACATGAATATGGAGTCTATCTACGAATATGGCTCGCGTGCGGGCTATTGGCGTTTGTTGCGCTTGTTCAAACAGCACAACTTTCCGGTTACAGTGTTTGGCGTTGCGATGGCACTGCAACGAAATCCGGATGTCGTTGCAAGCATGCTCAAAGCAGATTGGGAAATCGCAAGTCACGGATACCGGTGGATTGACTACCAACATATCGATGAGTCTGTTGAGCTTGAGCATTTACACAAGGCAATAGAGATTCACACAGAAGTTACAGGCTCGAAACCACAGGGATGGTACCTGGGGCGATGCAGCCCTAATTCTCATCGGCTAGCCGCCGCGCACGGTGAGTTTCTTTATAACGCTGATACCTATGCAGATGAACTGCCGTACTGGGACTATCAATTCGATAAGCCACAACTTATGGTGCCGTACACTCTGGATGTAAATGACATGCGCTTCGCCAGTCCTCAGGGATTTAACTCGGGTGAGCAGTTTTATCAGTACCTCAAGGATAGCTTTGATGTGTTGTACGCCGAAGGTCAATCATCAGCAAAGATGATGTCAGTCGGATTGCATTGTCGGCTTGTGGGAAGACCCGGGCGTGTCGCGGCGTTAGCGCGTTTTCTGCAATACGTTGAACAACACGATCACGTCTGGGTGGCCACACGACGCGATATTGCCCAACACTGGCGTGACGTCTGGCCGGCAAGTCCAGGCGCACAGAATCCCTCTCATGTTTAACCCCTGAAAACACAGAAGTTGCGGTGCAGTAGTCGCTACATTACATCGTCTGGATCAGGACAAATTACGACAAACGCTGAACGTTATAAAAACCGAAGGCTAAATAACCACTGGAGACATAAAATGGCTAGAACCACTGCGGGGATGACGCCTGATCAAATGCGCGATCCCAATCATTTTCCGGGCTTTGTAAAAGGGGTGCCGCTGGGTATACAGCATGTGCTGGCGATGTTCGTTAGTAACGTAACACCCGCCATCATCATTGCCGGGGCGGCTGGCTTCGGGTTTGGCTCAACAGACATTGGCAGCATGATTTACATGATCCAGATGTCAATGGTGTTTGCCGGCATCGCCACATTGCTGCAGACAGTCGGCGTAGGCCCTTTCGGTGCACGCCTTCCGATAGTACAAGGCACCAGTTTTGCCTTTCTGCCGATCATGATTCCAATTGTCGCAGGCAAGGGTGTCGATGCGATGGCGATACTTATGGGCGGTATTGTTGCCGGTGGTATATTTCACTTTTTTCTGGGGACCTTTATCGGCCGTATAAGAAACTGGCTGCCACCTTTGGTCACCGGCTTAATCGTGTTGATGATCGGTTTATCTCTGGTCTCAGTGGGAATCAAGTACGCCGCTGGTGGTGCCGCAACTTTCCAGATGGAAGCAGCAGATTTTGGTAGCTTGAAAAACTGGACAATGGCACTGACAGTTATCATTGTAACGCTGGTGCTCAAATTCTTCACGCGCGGTATGCTATCGGTAGCGGCTGTGCTGCTCGGTTTGATCGCGGGCTATGTGGTTGCTTACTTTATGGGTGAAGTTAAGTTTGATGCCATCGCCAAAGCCGGTGACTACATGATTCCTAATCCACTTCATTTTGGAATCCAGTTCAGCATCGCGGCTGTTGTAGGCATGTGCCTGATGAGCCTGATCTCTGCCATTGAAACAGTCGGTGATGTCTCCGGAATCACCAAAGGTGGCGCGGGACGCGAGGCGACAGACCGTGAAATCAGTGGTGCCACTTACGCAGATGGCGTTGGAACCGCAGTAGCCGGTGTATTCGGTGGTTTGCCTAATACGTCGTTTAGCCAGAATGTTGGTCTGGTTGCAATGACAGGGGTGATGAGTCGCCATGTTGTGACCCTCGGCGCTTTGTTTCTTATTGCGTGTGGTTTTTTCCCCAAGGTCGGCGCCGCGATTTCAACAGTACCTATCGAAGTGTTAGGTGGTGGCGTAATAGTGATGTTTGGTATGGTCGCCGCCGCCGGTGTGAGCTTGCTATCTGATGTTAACTGGAACCGCCGTAATCTGGTGATTTTCGCTGTAGCACTTTCAGTTGGTCTTGGGCTGCAACTGGTCCCCACAGCATTGCAGCATTTACCGGATACCTTGAAAATTCTAATGACATCCGGTCTGTTGCCTGCGGCATTTATTGCAATTCTCCTTAATGGACTTATGCCTGACGATGATACCGAAGCTGCCACTGGTCACCTTCGTGGTCACAATGGCGGTCAGGATCAAGGCGGTAACGACTACGACGATGCAACCCGACCAGCCTACGCCCGAGAGCAAAGCCGGGATGAGTATGATCGTCCTCAACGTGCTCAATCAGACTACGATGATCGTGGTCTGTACCGCGATGCTGAAGCGCCTCGTTACCGTGATGAACCTCCACATGCAGAGCATTACGACGATCGACCTCGCCGCGATGCCAGGCCTCAGTACGATGACCGGCCGCGTTATGAGGATCGTCAATATGATGATCGCCCCCGCTACGAAGACCGACCGTATGATGATCGACCTCGTTACGACGATGCGCCGCGGGATCCGCGCAGACCACGACGCTAACTGAGGATTAACTATTCACTGTGCCGCTTTGGCGCAGTGAAAGTTACCAATGCTATTGTTATGCAAAAACTTACACCTGAACCGCTCACAAAAGCCAGCTTCAAATCGTTTGGAGAAATAATCGAGCTGGAGGGCAGAGACCCGATTTCGATCAATGGTGGAAATTGTTTGCGATACAGCGATCTGACCACGGTAGATATTTCAAACACCGGTGCTCCGGGTATCAGCATCTTCGACGCTAAAGCTTACACCAACCCGATTACGTTGAATTACGTAGAAAGGCATCCACTGGGCTCTCAGGCCTTTATACCCACATCAACAGACCCTTACCTCGTCATTGTCGCCCATGACCAGGACGGAGTAGCGCTGGAACCACGAGTGTTTATCACCAGTGGTTACCAGGGCGTGAGCTACAAGCGCAACATCTGGCATGGTGTACTTACGCCTATTATCAGCCAGAGCTTGTTTGTCGTCGTCGACTATATCGGAGATGGCAATAACCTCGAAGAGTACACCTATGCAACGCCCTATCTCATTGATTACAAGATAGCGCAGTTGCCCGATCCTGCTAACCGGACAAATAGTCATTAAAACGAATTTAGACATTAACAGGTTGCCTGTTCGGCAGGGCGATGTGCCCCCGCAGAGCACATTGATGGATCGCCGAGCTATTGTGACCAATGCCTACACGGTTATCCCGCGTGGCTCGATGACAGATATCGTCAATAGCCGGCTGCCGTTTTGGGAAGACACACTGTTATGGGTGCTGGCATCTCCCATCGGCGGGTTCTGCCAGACTTTCTCTCACTACCTTGTCGAAGTGGAGCCTGGTGGTGGCAGTGATACACCCGAGACAGAGGAGGGCGTGCAGGCAACTCTGTTCGTTACCGCTGGAATGCTTACTTTAACCGTCGATGGTGAATCACATATATTAACCTCCGGTAGCTTCGCCTATTTACCCCCCGGCAGCCGGTGGACACTATTTAATACCGGGCAGGAACAGGCAATATTTCACTGGTTTCGAAAACCGTATCACTATGTAAAAGGACTCAGTGAGCCAGATGTCATTGTTACCCGGGAAAGCGATATTGAAGCCTATGTCATGCCTGGCAGCAACGACGGCTGGTCAACAAAACGGTTTGTCGATAAAACAGACATGCGCCATGACATGCATATCACTATCGTGAGTTTCGAGCCGGGTTGCGTTATACCCTTTCTGGAGACGCACGTAATGGAACACGGCTTATATGTGTTGGAAGGCAAGGGGGTCTACAACCTGAATCAGGACTGGATAGAGGTCGAAGCGGGTGACTATATGTGGCTCAGAGCATACTGCCCGCAAGCGTGTTATGCCGGAGGTGACGGGACATTTAAATATCTCTTGTACAAAGATGTCAATCGTCATATGAGCTTTCCTAAAGCCTGAAGCAGATAATAAAGTCACCTAAGATCATCGAATCACGGAAATTATAGTATGAGCAAGCTAACAACGCATGTTCTGGACACCGCCAATGGCGTACCGGCAAAAAACATGTCACTCCGCTTAATGAAGCTGGACGGAGACACGCGAACCATAATCGTTGAGACACAAACCAACAGTGACGGACGCTGTGATTCGCCGCTACTGGATGGTGACTCAATGCAAGCCGGTACTTACGAGTTGGAATTTGAAGCCGGACAGTATTTCGGTAACAGTGGCTCCAACTCGTTTCTGGACTGTGTAGTGCTGCGCTTTGGCATTAATGATCCAGCGTCGCACTATCACGTGCCGTTGCTTGTTTCACCCTTCAGCTATAGCACATACAGAGGTAGCTAAGCGCATGACTGCATACTTACTGGAGTGGGTTAACCTGCTGGGTAGATGGGTACACATGATCACAGGTGTCGCCTGGATAGGTGCTTCATTTTACTTTATCTGGTTAGACAACTCCCTGGAAACGCCAAAGTCCAGGGACGACGCTGATAAAGGCGTATCCGGAGAGGTGTGGTCAGTGCATGGCGGCGGCATGTACCACGCGCAGAAGTATCAGGTGTTGCCTGACCAGATGCCGGAACATTTGCACTGGTTTAAGTGGGAGGCCTACACCACGTGGCTGACGGGTATGTTCATGATGGCAATCATGTACTGGTATGGTGCCGAGATCTACCTGATAGATCCAGGTGTAGCGGCGCTTTCAAAGCCAGTAGCCATTGCGATTGGTCTGGCAGTGATTGCTTTCGGGTGGCTGGGTTATAACTGGCTCTGTGAAAGTAAATTCGGCAAGCGAGAAAATCTGATGTCTGCCATTTTGTTTGTCACCCTGACCTTAATTGCCTATTTGTTGTGTCAGGTATTTAGCGGCCGGGGGGCATACATGCACTTTGGTGCAATGCTAGGCACCATTATGGTGGGCAATGTATTTTTTGTGATTATTCCAGGTCAGAAGGATCTGATCGGTGCCAGGGCAGAAGGGAGAGATCCAGATCCGATCCATGGTATTCGAGGCAAACAAAGATCAGTGCATAACACATTCTTTACCTTACCGGTGTTGTTTGTGATGGTCAGCAATCACTATGCGATGACATTTGGCCATAAATACAACTGGTTGATCTTGATTGCAATCACTCTGATAGGCGCTTTAATACGTGTGTACTTTGTAGCAAGGCATAAGGGTA
>CAKZVB010000195.1 GCA_937922015.1 uncultured Granulosicoccaceae bacterium | reverse complement strand
GCCGTAGGTAAGAATGGCTGGCTGCGAATGCAGCGGATCACCCATTTCGAATCGTGTTGTGGTAGCCGGGTCGTCATCGACGTCGTCTACATCAACGCCGCGTGCCCACTGCAGCAGATTGTCCCGTTCTTCAGTGGTGGTGACACCCAGCATCCCGGCTGTAATTGCACCGGTATTTTCATGTAATGCTGTCAGGACTGTGCCTGATCCGAGGTAGGTAAATACACTGCGATCATTGACATCCAATTGGTGTGCTGCACCGCCAGCGGTAACATTGAATCCGTCGGCAACCCCGGTGTCGTCGGGCCACCAGCTTTGCGCATCTATGTTGAAGGTTCCGGTTGTCGGATCAACCGCAAACTGATTGTTTAAATCTTTAACACCGCCGTCAAATCGATAGCGTTTTAGATTGCCACCCCATCGTTGAGTGCTGTTTGGCTGGAACAGTGATAAGTACATGTCATCACGGTTGGAGAAACGGGTGAATTGATCCAGTGTGATTGCCGGAGGGGCGAAGTAATTTGCTCCGTCAGATGCCGTTTCCAGAATTGAGTCGAAAGCATCAATCAGATCGTTTGCAGTTTCAGCTGGAAAGTGCAGTCCGCCAGCTGCCTGTGACACAGACTTGAGCCACGGTTCGGAAAAGTTAAAGCCTATGGTGTGAGTCACAATGTTGTTAGTTTCAGCCAATTCGGTCGAGTGGTCTGTTGCTGCAAGCCAGGCCGCTAATTCCTGGCCACATGTTCCGGATTCATTTGTATTGTCTCCCACAGAGATGTGTGCGCATCCCGATGTAGGGTCCAGCGGGTCAGGGGGAGTCGGGTAGATCAGCTTTTCTGTGGCAACTACTGCTGCTGTGTCTTCAGTCGGATTGCCGTCCGTTAGTAGCACGATATGGTTGGTCTGACACGCACTTTGCATTGGAGATGCAAATGAATTCAGGCTGCCTCTAAAGTATTGAGCCCCTTCGTAAAGCGCAGCAATCGTTGGTGTGCCGCCCTTGTGATAAAGTGCGTTGATGCTTGCCACCATATCTGCCCGGTTTTCCGTAATCGGGCGGACCTCCTGCTGCATTTTCTTGCCAATCCCAGTTGGGCCGGAGAATGAATAAAGACCCACATTAATATCGTTTGTAGTGGTGACCAGATCATTTAACGCCGCTTGCAGTCTTTGCAGTCTGGTGGTTTCGCCGCCATCCAGTTCTTTCATCGAGCCGGAAGTGTCGACGATAAACAAGACGTTTGCTTGTGCGGTGCTCTGACCGTAGAAAACCTCTGTGTCGTCTGCGTAGATGCCAGCAGAAAAACTAATGAGGGCCGACACGCAAGTCGCGGTTAACTTTTTTCTTGTATTCCAGGTGGACTGTGTGGCGTTCAGTTCAGTTTTCATGGATAACACACCCGTTTCATAAGCGAATCTCCGTCCTTCCCTGCTGAATGACGGCTATCGTTTGCTTCTAATTCGTAGGCGGGTTGGCGGCAGCTGCAGCACCCTTCTAAAGTCTTTAGTGTAGGTGTTTTCCGGGAAATGTGAGTTGAATCAGGGATTTTGTCGGATAAAGTTGATTTCTGATACAGCTTGTCAGAAATCATAGATGGTTAATGGTGTATATGGCATGTGCCCAGTACCTTAGAAGCCCGCGGCGATGCCCTCGCGTCTTGAATCGGCGGCACCAAAAAGCTCGTTGTCTTTTATCACAATGGCGTGCAGGCCTGAAGTCAGCTTTCTCACTTTGATTTCATGTCCAAGCTTCTCCAGATCGGCCTGATGTAGGGCAGCGCCAGTGTTTTCCTCCAGATCTGTCGAGCCGTTCCGATTCACAACGTGCGGCATATCGATTGCTGCCTGTGGCTCCATACCCCAGTCCAGAATAGCGATCACCGATTTGGTCACATAGTTAATGATTCGCGATCCACCGGGCGAGCCAATAGCGATCATGGGTTCGTTGTCTTTAAACACAATAGTGGGTGACATTGACGATCGAGGTCTCTTATTGGCTTCTACCCGGTTGGCGATAGGTAAGCCATCTTTTTCTGCGGCGCGGGAAAAATCAGTGAGTTCATTGTTTAATAAAAACCCGTTGGTCATTACCCGGGAGCCGAAGCCGGTTTCAATGGTGGTTGTCATTGAAACAATATTGCCGTACTGATCGACTATTGAAAAATGTGAAGTACCGGCGCGCTCAATCTGGGTGTCCGGGGAGAATCGCATGGCGCTGTCTTGCGGTGGCACTCCTGCTTCTGCCTTTTGCATTGCCATCTGTGTGTTGATCAGGCTGGCACGTTCGGTCAGGTAGTCTTTGTTTAGCAGTCCTTCGGGTATGTCGACAAAGTCTGTATCAGCCATGTACAGGGCGCGGTCAGCGTAGGCGAGCTTTGCAGCCTCGATGAATAAGTGCCACGCTTCGACTGACGGGCCCATTGAGGGTAAGTCGTGATTTTCAAGCATTAACAGTATTTGACCCATGGTGAGGCCACCTGAAGTTGGCGGGCCCATGCCGCAAACCTGAAAAGCGCGATAGGGCACACAAACCGGAGGGCGCTCTATCACGTTGTAGCCTGCAAGGTCAGCAAGCGTAAGTTCACCGGGATTGATTTCGGTTTTTACTGCCTCGACGATATCTCTGGCAATGCGACCGGAATAGAAAGGTGCGGAACCATCGCTGGCAATTTCTCGCAATGCCCGTGCGAACTCAGGATTTTTAAGGTAAGTTCCCGCGCGCTTAGGGGTGCCATCCTGATTAAAGAAATAATTTCTGGTGGTTTCAAACAGATCGAGTTTGCGTTCTTGCGCGCCGGCGATCGAGTCTGCCAGTCGCGGCGAAATTCTAAACCCGACCTCAGCGTTCACAATCGCCGGTAACAGAAGGTCTCTCCATGGTTGCCGGCCGTGTTGTGAGTGAACATGTTCCAGTAATTTAAGTGTGCCTGGAACGCCTACCGATCTACCGCCGACTACGGCATCCCACCACTTGACGGGCTTGCCGTCATCGCCGAAAAAATACTCAGGCGTGGCAGATGCCGGAGCCTTTTCGCGGCCATCATAAGTGAGGAGCTGTTTATCCTTTGCATTCCAATACAACATAAATGCGCCACCGCCGATACCGGATGACTGTGGTTCTACAAGATTGAGCATCATCTGTACGGCGACTGCCGCATCTGCAGCGGTGCCACCGGCGGCCAACACATCAACCCCGGCTTTTACGGCGCGTGGGTTAGCAGCAGATACCATTGCGTTTGATGAGACTACAGCAGTGCGTATTACATTTTCAGTGTCAACCGATGTTGTGGTCTCTGCCAGTGCAGATCCAGAGGCGGTTGCTGATAGCAGCAGCAAGCTGATTATTTGGGTCAGGCCGGGACGAATCATTGTTTTCCTCCAGTGGTAACGTCTCCCGTGCAAAGTTAGCATATCCTGTGATTGATCCTTGTTAAAAAATCGTCGGGCAATGCGTCAGGGCGTTTTTTTGATTGCCATTGGTTTGTGCTTGGCCCACTATTCCGACTGAACGTGCTGACGGATTTCCGATGACCTCAAACACAGACTCCACCAAAGCCTATGGCTGGCGATCACCGACGGTCGTTATTGTTGCTGCGTGTCTCATTGCGATGCTGGGCTTTGGCGTGCGCTCGTCATTTGGCTTATTTCTCGATCCAATGACCACCGACCTGGGTTGGAGCCGCGAAACATTTGCCTTGGCAATGGCGTTGCAGAATCTGATGTGGGGAATAGGCGTTCCCATTGCCGGTGCGATAGCCGACAAATATGGTGCTGCAAGAGTCATAGCGCTTGGCGCTTTGCTTTATGCTGCTGGTGTGTATGGCATGTCTGTCGCGCAAACCGGTACAGCGCTCTACCTGACAGGCGGACTGCTAACCGGGTTGGGCGTTGCATTCACCGCGTTTTCACTTGCTATGGCTGCAATGGCGCGCGTGGTAGGGGCAGACAAACGGTCGCTGGTGCTCGGGTTAGGGACTGCGGCAGGCTCTTGCGGGCAGGTATTGTTTTCACCTGTAAGCCAGTCGTTTATCAGTTCTTTTGGTTGGCAGCAGGCACTGGTGATACAAGCTTGTGTTGTGCTGGTGCTCATTCCACTGGCGATGGCACTGCCCGCCTCTAATGTTAGTAAAGACGATCAGGGTGCAAATCAGAATCTCTCATCGGCAATCTCTGAAGCTCTGGCGCATCGCGGTTTTGTGCTGCTGACTGCCGGCTTTTTTGTTTGTGGATTCCATGTGGCTTTTATTGGTGTTCATTTTCCTGCTTATGTGAAGGATATCGGATTAGCGCCACATGTCGGAGCCTGGTCACTGGCCATCATTGGCTTATTTAATATTGCCGGTTCTTTTATGTCGGGTTACGCCGGACAGAGGTACAGTAAAAAATCGAGCTTGAGTGTTATCTACATGGCAAGGGCAGTAGTAATTCTCTGTTTGATCCTGATGCCTAAAACTCCACTGACTATTTATTTATTTTCGGCTTTTATGGGGCTGCTTTGGTTATCCACGGTACCACTGACGACAGGTATTGTTGCTCAGGTCTTTGGTGTCCGTTATCTGGCAACTTTGTTTGGGCTTGTTTTTCTGAGTCATCAGCTGGGCAGTTTTGTGGGGGTCTGGATGGGTGGGCGACTCTATGATAGTTACGGCTCCTATGATGGAATGTGGTGGGCGGGTATATTTTTTGGTGTAGTTGCGGCAGTTGTGCACTGGCCCATTAACGAGAAACCGTTGGCGCGTCTTCAAGTTCAGAATGCCTGAATTCCCTGATGCGGCTGGTGTGATATACCTTGATTGTGCCTTGAATTTCCAGCGAAGACAGACTGCCAATAGCTATCGGTATTGTTTGATGTCGGCTGAAGCGGGCTTCGAATGGCTCATAGTTGGCAACAGAAAGGCTCATGATTAATGCGGGCCGGGATAATTCGTGTTTACCTTTTTTGAAAATCTGATTGATCCTTTGCAGGAAGCTCCTGTAAAGCAGCCTCCTCCCGGTACCCGTGATTTCTTTGTCTATTACCTTTGGCCATATCGACGTTTGCTGCTGGTCACCCTTTTTTTAACCAGTGTTGCATCAATAGCGGAACTCTATATGTATGCCTATCTTGGCTACATAGTCGACTGGATGGCCAATACTCCACCAGACACTTTTTTCACAGAGCATAGTACAAAGTTACTGTTGATGCTGTTTGTGGTAACCGTTGTGCGGCCGGTCAGTATGTTGATCTCCCGTTGCCTTATAACGCTAACACTGACACCCGGCCTGACCAACGCAGTAAGGTGGCAGAATCACCGTTATGTAATCAGGCAAAGCCTGGCTTATTTTCAAAGTGACTTTGCAGGGCGTGTCGCGCAAAAAGTAATGCAGACAGGTCATTCGCTTCGTGAAAGCGTGCTAAACGTTATTGATGGTGTCTGGTTACTAATTATTTATCTGGCTGGCATAATCTGGTTGTTTCTGGATATCGACTGGCGTCTAATGATTCCGGTATTGTTCTGGGTAGTCGGCTACTGTCTGGTGATCTATCGGATGATGCCACCGGTGGGTGCCCGTTCGCGTGCGGTGTCGGAGGCAAACTCTGCGCTGACTGGCAGAATTGTAGACAGCTATACTAATATTCAGTCAGTAAAACTGTTTGCACATGCTGCGCGTGAAGAATCTTTTGTTGCTGAAGGCTTTCAACGACACACCGTTGCGTTGCGTGAATTACTAAAATCAATTCTGCGAATGTTGATCTCTCTGGTCGTCATGAATACTCTTTTGATCGTGGCGACGGCGATACTGTCTATTTTGTATTGGCAGCAAGGCACTATTACCTTAGGGGCCATAGCGATTGCCAACGGACTGATATTGCGTTTGAATCAAATGTCAGGCTGGATACTACGCACCATATCGGCGTTATTTGAAAGCATCGGTGCGGTGGAAAATGGCATCGAAACGATAGCAGTTGCCAACACGGTGCAGGATCATCCAGATGCCTCGGAATTAAAAATCAACACCGCTAAAATTGAATTTAAATCAGTGCAGTTTCAGTATGGCGGTGACAGCAGTGGTGACGGTGTGATTCGTGATTTTTCATTACAGGTAAACCCTGGTGAAAAGATTGGTCTGGTTGGTCGTTCCGGCGCTGGTAAGTCTACCCTGGTCAATCTGTTGTTGCGATTTTACGATCTCGATAGCGGTGAAATACTGATCGACGGGCAAAATATAGCGCATGTGACGCAGGAGAGTCTGCGCGCCAATATTGCCATGGTATCGCAGGACACTTCTCTGCTGCACAGATCCATTCGCGACAATATTAACTACGCGAGACCACAAGCGAGCGAGTCTGAAATTATTCAAGCTGCGAAGCTCGCTCATGCCGACGCATTCATCCCGGAGCTGCGCGATAACAACGGCAGAAAAGGCTATGATGCCCATGTCGGTGAGCGTGGGGTAAAATTATCGGGTGGCCAGAGGCAGCGTATAGCAATTGCCAGAGTAATACTGAAAGATGCCCCCGTGCTGGTTCTCGACGAGGCTACTTCAGCACTTGATTCGGAAGTTGAAGCTGCTATTCAGGAGCAGCTTCGTGATTTAATGGAAGGCAAAAGCGTTATCGCGATTGCGCATCGTTTATCGACCATTGCGGCAATGGATCGTCTTGTTGTTATGGATGAGGGGCGCATAGTTGAGACTGGAAGTCATGATCAACTGCTCCGAACCGGTGGTCTGTATGAGCAACTTTGGAACCGACAATCCGGTGGGTTTCTGGGGCTGGACCATGACACATAATCGATGTGATATTCCGGCTGTGCACAATAGCCCGGCCAGAGACATTGTGCAGCTGTGCATTGCCAATTTTTAACGAATCCGCTCTAGGAGTCTACGCGGTAGAAGTCTGCGTAGCGAGAATGTGCCATGGCGAGGGCGTTTTTACGATCATTTAATAGACACACTGCCATTTTAAAAACTGCAGTTAAATCAGTGTTAGGAACTATGCAAATAGATATGCCGTTAAATTTATCCCGTCGCCTTGTGAATAATGCGGGATAGTGGGCTGTTTGGAAAGTTCGGTAACACTTTATCTTCGCCACAGCCGCCATAGCTGCGTTGCTGTCATTGATAAAGCCTGGATTAGACGTAGTCATGCTATGCCTGCATTTTTCCGCCTTGCTCTGACGACTGTGGCTGTGAAAACTTTGTTACCGAACTTCCCGCTCAGCCCACCAGGTTGACGGCCATCGACTTGTGGCATTACACCTTGGTTTGAAAAGCCTTATTGTCACTGGTATCGGTTTACAGTGTGCAGGAACAGGCGGCGTGCATTGCGCGTGCGTCAGTGTGCGTGACGAACATTGCACAGCCAGATCAGATGAGGTGAAATATGCTTAGAGCAATTTTGGGAATATGCGGAGTCAGTTTGATAACTTTTGGTGTTTTCGGCGGGCAGATGCTTGAGAACGTGCATCAGGGTTTTAGCGGTCTGTTTACCCCGGATACTGTAGTGGTCGAGGCGTCTTCTAAAGCTGCCGAAGCTTTAAGTCATACCACTGACACCACTGTTGCGTTGTCGAACCATACCGGAACCTCTGAGATAAACGCTCCGGTAGCGAAGGCCATTGCCGATCAATTATCGCCACCCGTTGTAGTGCAGGAAGAAAAACCAGCGCTGCAGATTGCTACTGCGACGATGGTAAAGGACACGCCGGCTACACCGACACCTGCCGTGAGTGTATCTGCGGATGTGTTACCCACCGCCACAGCGGCAGTCCAAAAACCGGCGCTGGATAATGCTCTGGGTGAGGCGCAGGATAATGCATTGAAGGAAGATGGTGTAGCTGTGGTACTAAGCACCACAACCGGACTGCCTCCGAATGACACCTTGTTTGTTTTGAAAGACCGTGTGAATATGCGAGAAGGTCCGTCAACCGGGCATGCGGTTGTACTTGAGTTGCAGGTGGGACAAGAATTGATGGAGTTTAAGCGTGAAGGCAAGTGGGTGCATGTCGGTGCGTACGGGACTTCGGGAAAAATCGGTTGGGTTCACAATACACTTGTCGGTCAACAGTAGCTGGATTCCTGTTCACAGGGATACCTGAAGAACACACACCGTATTGCCGGAGTTCTGTTCAGGCGACGTGTAAGGCTGTTTTTAAAATTGCTGCGGATAGATATGGAACTCGATGATTGACTGTCCAACCCGAAGCAAATGGGTTGGTCATTCCCTTGGCTTTTGTTGTATTGTTTGCCCTTCAAAATAATACTGCTGCCACATAAATCAGAGAGAACGCTCATGGTAAGTCCTGGTTATCTTGCCTATCACCCTAATCCCAAAAAACCGGATGTAGCCCTGCCTGGCGGATCATGTGACAGCCACTGTCATGTGTTTGGTCCCGCCGCCCGATTTCCTTTTGCGTCCACCAGCACCTATGAGCCTGTCGATGCCGGTTGCGACACATTGCTTGCACGACATCGATTTTTAGGAATCGACCGTGCGGTGATTGTTCAGGCCAGCTGCCATGGCACTAATAACGATGCAATGATAGATGCCATTAAAACAGCGGGCGATAACTATCGGGGGGTGGCTGTTGTCGACAAAGATATATCCCCCGAAGAACTTGAACTCATGCATGAGGCTGGTGTTCGCGGCGTCCGTTTTAACTTTGTAAAACGCCTGGGAAGCGCCAGGCCTCTTGATCATTATCGTCAGATACTGAGTAAAATTGCACCTCTTGGCTGGCACGTCATCGTCTACTTTGACGCCGAAGATCTGGTCGCATTAGAACCTTTTTTCAAATCCATTCAGGTGCCGGTAGTTGTTGACCATATGGGCAGAGTGCCTGTTGAAGAGGGTATTAATTCAAAAGCGTTTGAGCTGCTGCATAATTTGCTGACCCAAAGTGATAAATACTGGGTAAAGGTGAGTTGCCCTGAACGATTATCGAAAACCGGTCCGCCGTATTCTGATGTTGACGACATTGCAAAAGCACTGATTGATTCAGTTACGGACCGCGTACTCTGGGGTACTGACTGGCCGCACCCTAATATGAAATCACATATGCCTGATGACGGGCAATTGGTCGATCGTATTATGCACATAGCAAATACCGAAGAACTGCGCCAGAAAATTCTAATTGATAATCCGACCAGGCTTTATTGGTCTTAAGTTCTGGTACGAAAAGAACACAGCAAGGGACTCCCTCATGAAGCCGGTAGCGGTACGAAATATAGAACGCGCAGATTCAGCGGTGATAGATCAGCTGGCAAGCCTGGGGGTGGCGACATCGCACGAGTCCAACCAGCGACAGGGACTGATGAAACCCTATATGCGGCCTGTTTATTCCGGTTGCAGAGTAGCCGGCAGCGCGGTAACCATTCTTACCCAACCGGGTGATAACTGGATGATCCATGTGGCAATTGAGTTATGTCAGCCGGGAGATATCCTGGTTGTCGGCTGTACGGCAGATAACACCGATGGAATGTTTGGCGATTTACTGGCCACCTCAGCACTGTCGCGCGGTGTGCGAGCGCTAGTTTCTGATACCGGTTGTCGTGATGTAGCCGACCTGAAGCAGATGGGGTTTCCTGTTTGGTCTAAGGCTATTTCTGCAAAAGGAACGGTAAAAGAGACACTGGGCAGCGTGAATGTGCCTATTGTTTGTGGTGGCGAAATTATTAATCCCGGAGATGTGATCATTGCAGATGATGACGGGGTGGTTTGTATACCGCGAAAAGCGGCGGTGCAGGTGCTGGAGGCAGGGCAGGCCCGTGAGGCTAACGAAGGCGAAAAACGCGATGCACTGGCCTCTGGTGTTTCCGGTCTTGATATGTATGACATGCGTCCACGGCTGGAGCAGTCGGGTCTGACTTATGTCGATACCCTGGAAGATTTGTCCTGAGCATCTTAGAGCTAGCTTCACGAACTAAGGAATATAGTTATGATTGTTGATTGCCACGGACACTATACAACAGCACCAGACGAACTCGGCGCCTACCGCGATCAACAAAAATCTGATCTTGCCACAGACCCGATGTTTGCTCATAAAAAGGGCATGGTGGCGATTACCGATCAACAAATCATAGACAGTCTTGAGGGCGCGCAATTAAAACTGCAGCGCGAACGCGGAACGGATCTGACCATTTTCTCACCGCGTGCCAGTTGGATGGGTCACCACATCGGCAATGTGACCACCAGTGAAACGTGGACTCAGCACTGCAACGACCTGATTTATCGAATTACACAGCTCTATCCACAAAATTTTACGGGTGTGGCGCAGTTGCCTCAAACCCCGGGAGTAGCACCTCACGCCTGTGTTGCAGAGATAGAGCGTTGCGTTAACGAATATGGGTTTATTGGTATTAATCTAAATCCGGATCCCTCAGGTGGTTACTGGACTGATCCGCCCTTAGGAGACAAATACTGGTATCCGGTATACGAAAAAATGGTTGAGCTCGACGTCCCTGCCATGATTCACGTCAGTGCTGCATGCAACCCTGCATTTCATACCACCGGCTCGCATTATCTGGGGGCAGACACAACTGCTGTGATGCAGGTAATAACATCTGATCTGTTTAAAGAATTTCCAACGCTTAAATTTATCATCCCTCATGGCGGTGGTGCTGTGCCGTATCATTGGGGGCGGTTTCGCGGGTTGGCAGATATGATGGGTAAGCCGCCGTTAAGTGAATTGATTTTAAATAATGTCTATTTCGATACCTGTGTCTACCATCAGCCCGGTATCGATCTGTTGTTGAAGGTAATACCGGCTAACAATATTCTTTTCGCCTCAGAGATGGTTGGTGCGGTACGTGGTATCGATCCTGAAACGGGTCACTTTTTTGATGATACCAAGCGCTATATAGATGCTAATACCGATATCAGCGCGGCAGATAAGGAGGCGATTTTTTCAGGCAATGCGCAAAAAGTATTTAGCCGCATGAAAATAAGCCCGTAATTCTTAGATGGATGGACCACAGTGTCTGATAACAGCCTTAGCGCCTATATCGATCACGGCGTACCTTGTACCTGGATGCGCGGCGGAACGTCAAAAGGGGCGTTTTTCCTGAAAAAAGACTTGCCTTGCGATACTGAAGCAAGAGATCGTCTGTTGTTGTCGGTAATGGGATCCCCGGACCCCAGGCAGATTGACGGCATAGGTGGGGCTGATCCGTTGTGCAGTAAAGTCGCTGTTGTGTCTGAATCACAGCGTTCCGGAGCGCACATAGATTATCTGTTTTTGCAGGTTTTTGTAGATCAGGCGGTGGTCGCGGATGCACAGAATTGCGGCAATATTCTAAGTGCTGTTGGACAGTTTGCCATCGAACAGAATCTTGTCGCTGCAGAGCACGGTAGTACTCAGGTAAATGTTTACATGGAAAACAGCGATCAAATAGCACAGGTTACGCTGCAGACTCCGGGTGCCCGGGTGACCTATTCCGGCAGTGCGGCAATCGACGGGGTGCCGGGTACAGCGGCGCCGGTATTGCAGAATTTTCCTGAAGCGGCGGGTTCAACGTGTGGTGCTTTGCTGCCGACAGGCAGTCAGGTAGATGTTGTTGATAATATACCAGTGACCTGTGTTGATAACGGTATGCCGGTAGTGGTACTACGAGCCCGTGATATGGGTATTACCGGTTATGAATCCAGAGAAGAGCTTGATACCAATACCGCGCTGAAAGCAAAGCTTGAATCCATCAGGCTACAGGTGGGCGAGCGTATGAATCTGGGTGATGTCACAAACAAATCAGTGCCGAAAATGACCCTGGTTGCCGCGCCTCGCAATGGCGGGTTTGTAACGACCAGAACATTCATACCCCACCGCTGTCATGCCTCAATCGGTGTACTGGGTGCGGTAAGTGTTGCCACCGCCTGTATGATGGAAGATTCCCCGGCAGCAGAATTTGCCTTACTGCCGGCACCGGATGAAAATGGTGATTTACTGGTTTCAGTGGAGCATCCAATTGGTGAGACCAGCGTAGTGATGGCAGTCGACAGAACGGACTCTACGCTTACTGTTAACAAAGCCGCGATCCTGCGTACTGCCCGAAAGCTCTTTTCTGGTACTGTCTACCCATCCTGTTCATTGTTAAGCTGTCAACGCTAAAAGCGTTTTTGTGTATTTTCTAACGTGGCATAATAAAGCCGCTTGTCTGGATAATGCATTCTTTGCCAGTCATGATGGTCGACTAACGGAAACTGTCTGTACCGGGGTTTCAAGCTTCAAGGTTAAACTATGTTAAATAAGAAAATTATTGTCCCGATCATTGGTGCAATACTGGTGGCGCTGGGAGTTAACCTGGAGCAACTTGGTATTGATCTGAATGATCTCACCGGAAACAATAACAATTCGGGCAGCAGTTCTTCCAGCTCTTCCAGTTCAGGCAGCCAGTCAGGCAACAATTCGAATGTTGCCACCACTGCCAGTGGAAACTCGAACGCGCAGGCCTATAAGCCGGGTAAAAAATGGTCTGACACCAAGCCGGCGTTAAACCTTCATCATATATTTGAGGGGGAAATAAATCGCAAGGGCAAACCTGTGGGCTACCATTCCCGCCCCGGTGGCAATGACCCCGACGGTGCGCGAATTGTGCGGATCAAAGACAAGCCAAATCGTGCCGGTGTCTACACGGCGAATATAGAAATTCGCGACGGCAATCAGTGGAAGAGTAAATTCTCAAGCTTTTTTCCTGATAATCTGTCACAGCAACAAGTAACCGATCTCATACTAAAAGCCTATCGCAACAGCAAAGATAAAAATAAACAGCCCTGGCAGGGGCCATCCGGGCTGGGTTTTGATGTGCAGGGTTACACGATGTCACGTGGTGATATCAACACGGCGTTCCCCATCTACAGAAGGGATAATTAATCATGGTTGATCTGGAATTTTATCACGATGAAGACGGCAATCCCTGTGTGCGTGGTCGCGACGACAGGCTTGCAACTTTTATTCAAACAGACCTGCAGGAATCAACAGGTGTTATTACCGATCTGATCGCCTTGTTAAAAAGCGATGACAAACGCGCTGAATTTAACGGGAATGCCCATAGTGTCAGTATTACTCCGGCCACGGCAGTTATTGAGTCAAACTTTGACGACGAAGCGCCGGATCGCCGCCTGGGGCGTGATGAGCTACTTGAGTACGTAGAGGGTTGGCTGAAATTTGTTACTGGTAAAGTACCAACCTGATAATGCAGAGATTTCAAAGCAGGAAATTATAGCAACTAATGGCAAAGAAAAAATCCGCCGCCTTCGGCTCGTGGCCATCTGCCATTACAGCAGAACTTATGTGTTCATCCAGCATTGGTCTTTCGCAGGCGTCTTTGTTTGCAGGTGATGTGTAC
Organism: uncultured Granulosicoccaceae bacterium; assembly: GCA_937922015.1. Taxonomy (GTDB): domain Bacteria; phylum Pseudomonadota; class Gammaproteobacteria; order Granulosicoccales; family Granulosicoccaceae. Next base: position 10,674 of record CAKZVB010000195.1, on the reverse strand, counting down.
TGGGTTGAAAGCCGTCCCGAAGAACAGGGGCGAAGCGTTATCGTCAAACAATCCCTGGCCCTATCAGGTAGTGGTAATGAAAAAGTAGAAGTTATTTCTGAAAACTATAATTGCCGTACGCAGGTGCACGAGTATGGCGGCGCCGCCTATTTAGCTACAGATGCAGGATTGTTTTTTGTTCAGCAGACAGATCAGCAAGTTTATAAGGCCGTCAATGGCCAGGTAACACAGGTCACCAGCCAGCCCGATATGCGCTTTGCAGACTTCAGTTATTGCGCGCAGCGTAAAATGCTGGTCGCAGTCGGCGAACAACATGGAAAGGACGAGTCCGGCCGGATTCTTAAAGAACCTCTTAATACACTAGTTTCAATAGACATCATTAGCGGGGAGGTGCATACACTGCACAGCGGTTGTGATTTCTATGCATCAGCTTCATTTTCACCTGATGGCGATCAGCTTTGCTGGATAACCTGGATGCATCCAAACATGCCATGGGACGGCACCAGTTTATGGAGTGCAACGGTTAAAGACAATGAGTCTTTGACTGATATCGAGCAAATAGCCGGCGGTGATTCCGAGGCTGTATTTCAGCCCGAGTGGAGCCCTGCCGGTGAGTTGTTTTATGTGTCTGATATATCTAACTGGTGGAATATCTATCGTGTAGATCGAACTGACAACGGCAACAACTTGCGCTGTGTCTGTGCAATGGATGCTGAATTTGGTATGCCACAATGGATCTTCGGCATGCGACGCTATGGTTTTATTGATAAAGATACGATTATATCTTCGTATAGCCGGTCGGGATCAGAAGCACTTGCAATTATTGATATCGAATCAGGTGTGCTTACTGATTTGCCGCGACAGCACAGTAGTTATCAGTCTGTGCAATGTAGCGACGGGTATGTGTGTTATGTCGGTCAGTCGCCAACAGCCTTTTCCTGTTTGTATGTTAGCCACTCAGACAAACTTGATGCTGAAACGGCAATCCGTAAGTCTTCCGTCATTGATATTGATGCGGGTAATTTCTCGCAGGGTTTGTCAATCACCTATCCCAGCGCGGGTGAATCGCAGGCGCATGGCTTCTATTATCCTCCGGTAAGTGCTCAATATGAAGGTCTTGCCGATGAGTTGCCACCGTTGATTGTGATGATCCATGGTGGCCCGACATCATCAACGCAAAACGATTTGAGCCTGAAGGTTCAATTTTGGACCAACCGTGGATTTGCGGTGTTTGACGTAAACTATCGCGGCAGTACCGGATTTGGTCGCAAGTATCGTGATGCTCTAAAGAGTCAATGGGGAGTCGTTGATGTTGAGGACTGTGACTATGGCGTCAGGTATCTGGTGCAACAAAATCTAGCCGATGCAAAACGTGTGGCGATTCGAGGTGGCAGTGCCGGTGGCTTTACCACGTTGGCGGCGTTGGCGTTTACCGACACGTTTAAAGCAGGAGCAAGTCTATATGGAGTTACCGATCTGACGGCGCTGGCGACAGATACACATAAATTTGAATCCCGCTACCTTGACAGCCTGATTGGTGCCTACCCGCAGGAAAAAGAGCTGTATGAGTCACGCTCACCCGTTAATAACGCCGACTCGATCAATTGCCCGGTTATCTTTCTTCAGGGTCTCGATGATAAGGTGGTGCCGCCAAGCCAGGCTGAGATGATGATCGACGTGTTACTGCAGAAAGGGCTGAAGGTTGCCTATTTACCATTCGAGGGCGAGGCTCACGGGTTCAGACAAAGTCAGAACATCGTTAAGGCTTTTGCGGCCGAGCTATGGTTCTATGGAGAAGTGTTTGGTTTTGATACCGGTGACGCTGAAGAGTTTGGTTTTATGCAAACAGCTTAGTTCGCAGACTCCCGAACTGGCGAGACGCATTAAAACTCAGTCCCACCGCAGCACTGGCTCGTCAAGTGCCGAGCTTTGTTCTTTCAGGGCCAGAATATGGTCATCCCAATATCGATTGCTGTGCAGCCATGGAAATGCCTGTTGAAATGCGGGTTCATCGCGGCGTTGATCAAGCCAGGCGGCGTAGTGGATAATTCTAAGTGTGCGTAGTGCTTCGATTAATCCAAGTTCGCTTGAATTAAAATCTCTGAACATCGTATAGCCCTCTAGCAGATCAGCAAGCCGTGCTTGCTGGTACATTCTGTCCCCCGATAAAAACAGCCACAGGTCCTGAATTGCCGGTCCCGTGCGTGCATCGTCAAGGTCGACAATATGTGGAGTCTCATCCCGCATTAATATGTTGCCCGGGTGAAAATCACCATGCAGACGGATTTCTTCGGTGCCTTTGTATTCATCAAAACGCGATTGAACTTTACAGAGTAAGTCTTCAGTCAGGCTTTCGTAGGCGCGGGCAAGCTCCAGTGGCAGGCGGTCGTTACTCAGTAGGTACTGAGCCGATTTATCGCCCAGCGTAGCAGTATCTATGTGCCCGCGATGTTTGAATTCACTGGTTTGTGAAACGTTGTGCAGCCGACCAATAAACCGTCCGATGATTTCCAGTTGACCGGGGTTATCCAATTCCGGAGATCGACCACCACGAACCGGATAAAGAGCAAAATAGAAGTTGTTGTGTTCACGCAGTGTTGTTCCCTGTGTATTTGCAAGCGGGGCGACGACAGGAATTTCCGCATCGTGCAATTCTTGCGCAAAGCTGTGTTCTTCATTAATCTGATCCGCTGTCCAGCGATCGGGACGATAGAATTTTGCAATAAGGGGTTGGCCGTCTTCTATGCCGACGCGATATACGCGATTTTCGTAGCTGTTCAGTGCCAGCAGTCTCCCGTCACACTTTAATTCTGCCTGTGCCTCTATAGCATCGATAATGGTGTCGGGTGATAGAAGTGCGAAACCGTCTTTGGCTTGCTGATCGGGGGTTGTCATTAATCAATTAATCCGCGGTTCTTTTGTTTTAGTCTGGAAGGCTGAACCTGACACCAATGGACAGCTTGTAATTGAAAGCAGCCGGCGTGCAGCAATTTGGGCTTTGTGACGGCAGCGGCTGGATTACAGCCTGTGGTAAACTTCGGTTTATCGCCAAAAGCTGGCTGTGCTGGCAACCGTGCCGGGTAACTGTTGTTGAAAGTCAGTGGGTCTAAATCAGTGGTTCCAGGTCAAATACATTGGGCCATTTGCAAAATTTCTCTGCCCGGCTGCGTATTACTGACAATTGCAATAGTCGGAGTGAGTGTGGCCGAATTAGCACCTGATGTCCATGTGTCCTAATTGGCAAATCGGGTCGGTGAGCTGGCGCAATATATAGTGCAAATAAATGTGGTAGTCGGAAATTGCATCGTTGAACAAGACGCACAATATGGAAACTAATCCCGGACACTTATGGCTGACGCGAGATTCTACTTTTACAGGAACAGCCGGCATTAAGAAATTAAAATTGACGGAGCGTCACCATTTCCTCTGCGGTTTTGTTGTCGAGCGGTCCGGACATGAATGAAAATTACCTGCAGGTCACTGTTAGCGTAGCTAAAGAACAAGCCGAAAACGTAGAAGACGCATTGCTGCACTTCGGTGCACTTTCCTGCACGTTTGAGGACGCTACAGACACCCCGATTCATGAGCCCTTGCCTGGTAAAACACCGCTTTGGAATGCAGTTGAAATAACCGGACTGTTCGCCGAAACAGTCGATGCGGACTTGCTAACCGGTTTGCTACTCAATGAGTTGCCAGTGTTAAGTCGCGAGCATATAGCGACCAGCGGTTTGCAGGGCCGCGAGTGGGAGCGTGTATGGATGGAAGATTTCAAACCCATAAAACTAAATGATCGCCTGTGGGTGGTGCCAACATTCTGCGAGGCGCCAGACAAAGACGCTGTGAATATTGCGATAGATCCCGGGCTGGCATTTGGATCAGGCACTCATGCGACAACAGCGTTGTGTTTGCGGTGGCTGGGAAAACAAAACCTTAAAGACAAAACGATCATCGACTATGGCTGTGGTTCAGGAATACTGGCAGTGGCGGCGGCTATGCTGGGTGCGAAAAGTGTCCACGCTTACGATATTGATCCGCAGGCTCTTTTAGCCACGCGGGAGAATGCTCAGCGCAACCGTGTTGAATCGTCTATTGAAATCTGTCAACACGATCGTGAGTTACCGGTGGGGGTTGATATAATCGTTGCCAATATCTTATTGGGTCCGCTGTTGGACTTGCCGGCTCGATTTGCCACACTACTCATCGATGAAGGCAAGATTGGTATGTCAGGTGTGCTGGGCGAACAGGTAGCCTCGCTCGCCAGTGCCTATGCTTCCAGATTCAGACATTGTGAAACTGAACTGGAAGATCAATGGGTGCTCTACAGTGCCAAGAAGCAGGAAACGCTAAAGTCATGAAAAAAATTGCAGTAACCAGAAAAACGTTGTTCGGTGCAAAACCATCATCTGCTGAACCACAAACAAGGGTAGTCTTATGATCACACGTTGCAACCATTGCAATACAAAATTCGAGATCAGTGCAGAGCTGCTAGAAGCTGATGATCCCACAGTTCGTTGTGGCGAGTGTTTATCGGTGTTCAATGCGCGTGTGCACCTGGTCACTGAAGAGCCATCGACTTATGTCGCTTCAAATTCAGCGCAGCGGTCGACACAAAAGACCGCCCAAAAGGCTAGCGAAAAAGCGGTCGAAAATAGAACTACGGCAACGCAAACAGCAGCGCTTGAAACGTATGCCCATATAGATGACGAGGATCTGGAAAATGCAGCGACGGTGGTGCTTGAAGACACTCCACATGGTTCGGCAGCAGCACCGACTTCGCCGGTGGTGCCAGCTGATCGAGTGAATGATGGCTTTTACTCGCCGGATCTGAATGTCGAGGACTATCGCTATCAAACGCTCGATGTAGAAGCTGACCAGCCCGGTGGTACTGACAGAAAAATAGATCCGTTGATTGATACCGTGAATCTGGATAGCACCAGCCTTGAATTCGAGCGCACACTGGCACTTGAGAGTCTTGCATCGGAGGAAAAAACATCAGAAAACACCGGCGTCTCCGACGATGTGGCTGGTAAAGCCGGGAATTACTCGATGGTTCCGGGTGATGTTTATTCAATGAATCCTTCTGCATCCGCGCGCAGCAGGACAGAACCCGGCGCTGCGGTCGTGAACGAAGAAACCGTATTAGAGTCTTCGACTGCACAACCTGTCCCCCGAATCCCTCTGGATGATGACAAGGCGGGGCGCGATTACCCGCATATACCCGAAGACGTGTTGTCAAAACCACCAGTTACGTACAGCACGCCTGAAGAGAAATCCGTTACGGATAGTGCCAGGTCCACAGACAACCGCAGCTCTGAATACCGGGATGCAAGGCGTGGTGATCCGGATTCGGCCAGTGAGTTGCGTCGCTATGTCAATTCGCGAGGGGGTGAAGTGTTTCCTGTCAAACCACAGGAGGCCCGGGCCGGCACCAGTCGATCATCGGGTTCAATGTTTCTGCCGCTACTGACTATGCTGTTGCTTGCCTGTGGCGTCTTGTATATGGCTCGCGACACTGTTGCGCGGATGAATTTGCCTCAGCCGTTGTTAAGCACCTTCTGTAGTGTGACGAATTGCGAATTGCCGATGCAAAAAGATGTTGAGCAGCTCAAGCTTGTCCGCCACCAAATGTTCGGTCATGCCTCTCTTGACAATGTGTTGGTGATGTCAGTTGACCTGATCAATGAGGCCGCGTTTCCCCAGCCATATCCTGTGCTGGTTGTTACGATGGCTAACGGTGCCGGAGAGTCGGTAGCGTTTCGAAAATTTCAACCTGCTGAGTATTTAGAAAAAGAAGAGCTATCAAAGACTCTGCCTGCGGGACAGCCGGTGCGTATCAAATTCGAGATCGTAGATCCCGGGCCGGAAGCGCTCTCCTCAGAGCTGAGTTTTGAGTAGATAGCAAACGGGTCGGCTACATGTGGTTTGCAGACGGCCCGGCGTGCCAATATATAGTGCCTGTATCTAACGTTGATTTGAATTAGCATCATTAGTCAAAGGTCTGGTAATACTGTCGGAGTTGTTAATAACCGCCGTTTAGACAGTGTTTAAATGTTGGGCCCGACTGGACAGCCACTTGTAGGCCTTGTCTTTTTAGCGTTTCAGTGCCGCTTTTGGCCCTTTTCAAGGCGTATATGAAATCGCACGCGTTGTACTAAAATAAATTACAACATCCTTGTGAATCCTGCTGCCTGCTCTGATAGAATAGCCGGCCCGTTAAGGCTGGGCGTGAGGTGTGGAAGTCCTGAAACAACAGCCTTGTTGTAAAGTACCAGTAGCAACAATGACATAAGCTTTACCCGTGTGAGACCCGATGCAGCTTGGCCGTTACAAATTTGATAAACCGTTAGTGTTGGCACCAATGGCTGGTGTGACTGACAGTCCATTTCGAATTTTGTGTAAAAGTTTAGGTGCCGATTTGGCGGTATCGGAAATGGTTACCGCAAATTCGGCATTGTTTGCGTCACGAAAGACACAAACACGGATGGATCATCGAGGTGAGCCGGAGCCCCGCATTGTGCAAATTGCCGGTGGTGATGTTGACATGCTCGTTGGTGCGGCGCGCCTGAATGAATCTCTGGGTGCACACGTTATAGACATCAACATGGGGTGCCCGGCTAAAAAGGTTTGTAACAAACTCGCTGGATCAGCTCTTTTATCTGATGAGCTACTGGTGTATAAAATTCTATCGGCAGTTGTTAAAAGTGTTGATATACCTGTCACACTAAAAATAAGAACCGGGCCTGACAGGGATAACAAAAACGGTACAACTATAGCGCGCATAGCACAGGATTGTGGTGTCGCTATGTTGTCTGTACACGGTAGAACACGCGCTGATAAATTTTTGGGGGACGCTGAATATGAAACCATCGCGGCGATTGTGCAGACTGTCGACATACCGGTGCTGGCAAATGGCGATATCAATACACCGGAAGAAGCCAGCCGGGTTTTTGAAATGACCGGCGCTGCGGGTGTCATGATCGGCAGGGCAGCGCAAGGCAATCCATGGATTTTTCGCGAAGTTAAGCACTTCCTGAAAACCGGCCGACATCTGGCACTACCAGATCCAGCAGAAAAAGCGACTGTGCTTAAGTGGCATTTGAATAACCTTTATGAACTCTATGGCGAGTACAGTGGTGTTCGCATAGCGCGTAAGCATATTGCCTGGTATTGCAAAGGCAAGCCTCAGGCAGCTCAGTTCAGGCAAAGCGTCTATCGGCTCGAATCAGCGTCTGAGCAGCTTGAGCACATAGATCAGTTTTTTAATTCAGATTCCGCATCAACACTCTGGAATCGGGTTGATACCGATGCGGCCGGCATGAGTATGGCGTCGTGAGTGCAGTCGTGTGTTCCCCATTGCAGGAGCAGGTAGAAAAAGAGCTCGAACGTTACTTCCACACCCTAAATGGTCAGCCTCCCTGTGAGTTGCACGATCTAGTCATCGGCCAGGTGGAAGAGGCGTTGTTTCGTGTGGTGTTGAAACAATGCGACGGCAATCAGAGCCGTGCTGCAGTTTGCCTGGGCATAAACCGTGGCACACTGCGTAAAAAACTTTTGCAATACAACCTGACCTGACCGCTGGCCCGGATATGTTTCTTTTCTGTTGAGCCTATGGTTGAGTTCTATTGGCCCGGGCCCTATCAGGGCTGAGTTCGAGTATTCAAGTTAACATACAAACCCGGCGCACCTGTATTGGTCGTGCTGTGGTTGATAGATCCCTTCAACTAATACCGGTCATTACTAGCCAGGAGTCTGACTATGAAAAAAAAAATCCACCGTGCACTGATTAGTGTCTCTGACAAGAATGGCATTGTAGAATTTGCTGGCATGCTGCGTCAGGCTGGCGTTGAAATTTTATCCACCGGTGGTACTGCAAAAGAACTTGCCGCCAGCAATATACCAGTGTTGGAAGTAGCCGGCGTTACCGGATTCCCCGAGATCATGGGCGGGCGTGTTAAAACACTGCATCCAAAAATCCATGGCGGCATATTGGGACGACGCGATGTTGATACCGAGGTAATGCAAGAGCATGGAATTGATGCCATAGATCTGGTAGTGGTTAACCTGTATCCGTTCCAGCAAACCATCGCAAACAAAGACTGCACGTTAGAAAACGCAATCGAGAATATAGATATTGGCGGGCCCGCTATGATTCGCGCCGCCGCTAAAAATCATGGTGATGTAGTTGTGGTGACTGATCCGGCCGATTACTCAATGGTGATCGCACAGTTAACGCAAAATGGTAGCTGCAGCGACGATACAAGATTCTCTCTTGCACAAAAGGCGTTTGCCCATACCGCACAATACGATAGTGCAATTGCGAATTATCTCAATACGCGAGTGTCTGATGCTCAGGACTCTGTCAGCAGCAGCTTCGATCAGCAGATAAGCCTGCGTTTTGAAAAACAGCAGGATCTTCGATATGGCGAAAATCCGCATCAGTCTGCAGCGTTTTATAGGGAAGCCCGATCAATTTCTCAAACCATCGCCAGCTCAACTCAGTTGCAGGGAAAAGAGCTGTCGTTTAATAACATCGCTGATGCCGATGCCGCGCTTGAATGTGTAAAGCAGTTTCAGGGAAATGCCTGTGTCATTGTCAAACATGCAAATCCCTGTGGCGTGTCAGTCGCCGAGTCAATGGAGCAGGCCTACGAACTGGCCTACCGCACAGATCCTGTTTCTGCCTTTGGCGGGATTATCGCCTTTAATGCACCACTCAATGCCGCAACGGCAAAACTGATTGTAGGTCGCCAATTCGCCGAGGTGATTGTGGCACCTCAGATCGAAGACGGAGCGTTGTCCGTGCTTGCTGAAAAACCAAACATCCGGGTACTTGAATGCGGCAATGCGAGCGATGCCACAGAGTTGACCAAAGATTATCGAAGGGTCAATGGCGGCTTGCTGGTCCAGGATTCCGATTTGATGGTTGTCATGGAAAATGATCTCAGGACGGTTACTAAAACAGCGCCGACAGGCGATCAGCTTCGCGATTTGTTATTTGCATGGAAGGTTGTCAAATTTGTTAAATCAAACGCTATTGTTTTTTGTCGCGACGGGGCCTCGATCGGTATCGGAGCCGGGCAGATGAGCCGTGTGTACTCGGCAAAGATTGCGGCCATAAAAGCACAGGATGTGAACCTTGAAATTACAGGCACTGTAATGGCTTCAGACGCTTTTTTCCCTTTTCGCGACACAGTAGATCAAGCCGCTGAAATGGGCGTCAGTTCGATCATTCAGCCCGGCGGATCCATGCGCGACAATGAAGTTATTGAAGCCGCTGATGAGCATGGAATCGCCATGGTGTTAACCGGCGTTCGACATTTCCGCCATTAAAGAGAGTGCGCTACCCCGGTGCTGCGGTAATAAGCGTACGGTGATCTCAGTTTTACACTAAAAACCGCAAAAATATCGCTCTTATATATGCGTTAGTCAATGTCGCATAAAGATGCCAATTGAATGGCCGATTTACAGTGCTTTACGAACAACGCATTCAGGGCGGCGGCATTGATTTTTAAACTAATTGGTTTATTTCTATTTTGGCGAAAAAACGATCTGCTCAGTATTGTGATGAAGTGTGCCAGCTGGGCTGTTTTAACCTGTTTGCTGGCAGGCATTTTTACCGGGGCAAAAACAGCGCTGATAGCCGGTGTCGCCGCCGCTCTGGTTGCGGCAGGTCATTATGCATTGAAAGTTCGCAAGACCAATGCTGGTTTGTTGCAGATGGTGAATGGTGACAAGGAAAAATTTGCAGCCTTAAAGGATCGATCGAAAAGAAATGGATTTGCCGGAGTATTGGTAAATGAGATGCTCCTCGCCGAAGCTGATGAACACTATCCGGATGAGGACGAGTTCGAAGAAATCTCCGATGAAGAAAAGCAAGCCAATTTAGCAGCAACCCAAAAGCTTGTGTCCTCGGTGAGCAATTTATGTGTTGCAAGCGGATATGCGCAATCCAGGTCGTGTAAACAAGCTGAAGCATCACTGCTGGATCAATTTGAAGATGGCTACAGCGTGCCGGATGTGCAAGACATAGTCTGTGCCTTTCTGCCGGATAATTATCTGCAGATATACTGCAGGGACTATACAGAAAATAGTCAGCATGCTGATTTAATGAGATCGTTTTCGCGGGCGACCAATGGCAGGTGGGATCCAGGCCAGTGCAGCTCTATGTATGACGAAGAGGCTGATCAGTGGAATCTTATTTATCAGGAAAACGGTAAAAATAAAACCTGGAAATTCAGGCAGACTGATGGTTGGCTAAGTGAAAAGTTTTTGACCGCACTTGTCGCCTATACGGAAAAACGTTCCGGATATATTGTTACCATACTAGGTACTGATGAAATGGTAGATGCAGTTTGTCTTCCTGCCGAGTTGCACTACGCGATAATAGGCGATGCAAGAGACCGTGAAGTTCAGTTGGCTGCCTGAGCGTAGAGTGATTACGCAACAGCAGACCAGCCCGCATTATTCTCAAGGCGACAGGTGAAAATAATGAAATGCCTGTGTACAAAGCTCCAGGCACTAATTAGTGCCCATCCAGAAACAGGGCGTAGCGAGGATCACTCAGGTGCGTGAGATTTTGCCTACCACATGTGGGCGCTTAGTCATTCATAAGTAACTACATGTGGTCGGCGAAAGCCTGGAGCTTTGTACACAGGCATTTCATTATTTTCACCT
>CAKZVB010000194.1 GCA_937922015.1 uncultured Granulosicoccaceae bacterium | reverse complement strand
GGGTTAACAGATTTAAAACAGTCGTCTATTTTCGGACTTTATGCGCAGATTTTTAGAACACCACTGAAGGTGATACTGAATTATCTTTGCACTTATGTACTAGTGTCCTGCACGCACCATTTTTGGTGCACGCTATTCTTCTTCTACAACACCAGGAGCCCGCATTATTCACAAGGCGACAGATGAAAACTAACGATATTCCTTATATACAACGCTCCAAACACTGATACAGGTGTCGATTTCAAAATAACAATGTGTCCATTCACAAACAGACGAACCTTATTTTCATCAACCTGGCGCTACACTTCTCGCTTGATCAAGCTCGGCACGTGGCGGGCCCCGTTTCTCGCTCGATCAAGCGACCTGTTTTGCACCCCTGTTTTGATCAACCTGGCCGCTGAATGGCGAACCCTCATGAATAATACGGGCTAGTAATACCCCTGCCCGGCCATAGAGCTTTTCAATGCCGCTGCATTGCCCTGGATGTAACCGGCAATTCGATCTACTGTAGATTGCCAATGATCATCACGAGTGCGTGTCTCTCCGTCTATTCCCTCCATTGAATCACCCCACCGTGCAGATTCAGCAACGACTGCATTTTCAATATGCGCATTCAAAGTGGACCATCGCAACGCTGCCGCAGAATCAGACAGCGGTGCGCCATCTACAGTTAGTTCATCAACACGTTGCTTAAGCTGCGCCATAAATGAGTTGTTGACTCTGATGGCATGCCAAATTCTCAATATCACCGGATCGTTAGAATTGGCGGAATCATTACTTCCAAACTCCGGGTGTACCCTGGCACGGCCAGTAGGATTGTTGGTTGTACGCTGACTCTTCCAGGACCACTCTCCATCCCAGGCGTAAAATTGAAACGGCGTCGATCCCAGGCTTGAACTGTCGTTACGATTGCCCCCGTAGAAGTTGTTCTCCGGCCAGTCACTGACTGCGGAATACCAGTTCACCAGGATATAGTCGATGTATTTCTCTATATCAAGATACTCTTTTAGAAGATTATAATTTACAGCGTTGGCAAGGTTGCGATTTATCAAATCATCAACCAGCATATTATAGCGATCGTCATTACCACTGCCGTTGCTCGAATGCTTGATAAAGAAGAAATCATCGTCGTCGCCACCCAGATACTCGGCTGCAAAATTGTCATCCGGGCGCTCAGCTACGTTATATAGCCCCCAATACAATCCGTTTATATATAGATGGATATAATTGCCATGGCTTCCTATTCCAGACACCGCAATTTGTGTATCCCGATAAAACTGATCCACTGTAAAAGCCGTGCTGTCGGGATTCCAGTTTCGAGTCCAGGCTCTATTATTGCCGCCTCGTAGAATCAACCGGTCAAACTTATCTGTCGCGCTTCCTCCATTTACCGGTGCTCTCTGCAATAAATCGGAATCCAGACTGCTATAACCGTACTCTGATCTGAAGTTCAGACGAATAGAACGCTTCAAACGCTTGTGCGAATGAGATTCAGCTCCGGCGTTTACCTGATGATTTTCTTCTTCATCATCTGCGTACAGTACCTCCATCGAAACTGGCACCTCCAGATCGTCCTGATCGTAAAATCCGTCGCTGCCGAATATTTTACCCTTATCCATAGCGACCGAAATTGTTGGAATATCTTTTAGTCCCTGTATCAGATCAGTGGTATAGCTTGAATCCTGAGTAATTGTGGCGTCCATGCCGTAGTCATGTACAGCCTTAGCGTTACCGCTACCCAGATTGTACTGATTATTAGGATATCCGGAAATATTTTCTGGTTGGTTAATGACATCATTGGTGAATATATAGCTATGCGTGGTAGAAACCGGGCTGAGAAAACCGGTTTTTTCGGAGTAAGCTCGAACCACACTTGTTGTATCTATAGTTATCGGACCTGTGTATAGGGTACCGCTGTTTTCCGTTGGCTCTTCCCCGTCAAGCGTATAATATATCGGCGCAGTGGCTTCCGGTGTACTTAGCGCCAACTGAAATGATGAGTCGTAGAAACCCCGATTTTCACTGTACTCTACCTGCAGATAGCCTTCATAACCGGTTTCAGAATTCGTTTCTCCCGGCGTCGTATCCTGAAAGTATCGGAAATTACCCTGGGCATCTATACCGTAGCTGATATCTGTGTATTGATCCGGATATTCGGGAGCTATTTCATCAATTACAGTGCTGCCATCCACATCAACAATAGCCAGGTATTCACCACCCGCTTTTAATTTGAAATTTGTATGATAAGGCTGTGATTCTTTTCGGTCTTCTCCTGATGCAAACACCACTAGATACTCACCCGCACCTAGTGTGATTGATGGAAAAGACCACTGATTCAGCTCTGAATCGTCATCTGTCAGGTAAATACCTTCAAGATTTACTGAGGTCGTACCCGTATTCTCTATTTCAATCCAATCACTGTTTTTACCATCCTCGTCTTCAAGGTCCTTGTCGTTGCTGGCCAGAAACTCATTTACCTTCAACATTGGTAGTGGAGCCGAATTCGGGGCGGTATAACCAGCGTTAATTGATTGCCACGCCCCTCCTGTTAGTGACCGGTAGAATAATCTGACATAAACAGGCGATCCGTCTGACGGGTATCCTGAAAACGCATAGGACGTATCATTTCCAAGGGATCCTGAATCAGCATAGTGACGTCCTCCCGGTGATGAACCCGCATATACCCAGTATTCACAATTTGTATTGTCCCAGCTCAACAATTGACTATCGGAGTCAAGCGTATCACCATCAGTCGGCATTACATTCTCTGGCACTGTGCAGCTTGCCGCAGGTGCGGTGTAATTTGCTACGATTGACTGCCAGCCGCCGCCTGACAGGGATCGATAGTACAGCGTGACAAACACATCTGAGCCGTCAGGCGGATAACCACTTAACAAAAAACTGCTCGCGTTTCCTAGACTTCCTGAATTACTGTATTCTTTACTATGGGCCGATGTACCGCTGTAAACCCAATACTCGCAGTTAGTATTGTCCCAGCTTAACAAATGAGTCCCGGTATCCAGCGTATCACCGTCAGTCGGTGCTACATTCTCTGGCACTGTGCAGCTTGCCGCAGGTGCGGTGTAATTTGCTACGATTGACTGCCAGCCGCCTCCTGACAGGGATCGATAATACAGCGTGACAAATACATCTGAGCCGTCAGCCGGATAACCACTTAAAGAAAAACTGCTCGCGTTTCCTAAACTTCCTGAATCACTGTATTCTTTACTATGGGCCGATGTTCCGCTGTAAACCCAATACTCGCAGTTGGTATTTCCCCAACTGAGAACATCACTTCCTTCAGCCAGATTACCGCCATCTGCTGGTGACAAAATAGATGGCATGGAGCACTCTATTGGCGCCGCATAGTCCAGCAATAGAGATTGCCAGTTGCCGCCTGCCAAAGAGCGATAAAACAACGTTACTAAAACTGCAGATCCATCTGAGGGATAGCCTTCGATCGCGTATGACGTAGTGCTGCCTAACGACCCTGAATCAGCATACACACTTCGCTGACTCAACGTACCCGCGTAAACCCAGTACTCACAACCGGTATCATCCCAATTCAATAGTTGAGTGCCCTCATCCAGCGCATCTCCCGTTGCCGGAACAACTCCCGTCGGCACGGTACAACTTTCATTCGCTGCTACCAAAGATTCTGTAACGATGAATTGCGCCGTGGGAGGCTGGTCATCCGCAGGCACTGTTGCAGGAAATAAAAATAAAATTACTAACGCGTAGTTTTTGAGACAACATTTAATAGTATGTGACAGCACCTTTAAGCTCCATTTTAAGGCGTTTCTCAACCAACGGGATGTTTAAAAAAACAAAACTGAAAACATAATAAACCACTATGTCTCATATTATAGCGCAATGCCCTACATTCCAGAACATTGGAACCCCGATAAAAGAATCTTTAACGCCATATTGAGAATTTCAACCAAAGCAATTAATTCTGGGAGAACCCTCGCGCTGTGCCCGTTGAGTATTGAAGTAACCCGCAACCGACTGGTTCAACCACCGCAGCTCCACGTGTATATTCGGCCAAACAGTTTGTGGATTGGTTCGCCCTTTCTAACACAACTAAAGAGGTTACACTCACAGAAGCACGCCAGCGAGCCAACTGATCCTACTTGCGCAGACAAGCAATCACTATTGGCTTCTTAAAAGCTTCGATCCACAAGTGAAATTACGCTTTGCCTGCTCAGGAAGAAACGAGGAGATTTCTAATACGCCAGAGACCACGTAGACGCCTACAACGTAGTCATTGATTCGTAGAGGCAATTGAGTTCACTGCAAGTGGGCTGACACAGGGAGAGAAGCAGCAGATTCGCGTCGTCCTGTCCCGGGCACTTTGATAAGAACACGAGCCGGCTTATTAAAACGGTAATTTTTTCAGGCCTCTATGTCTGTCGATATACAGCTCAGGTGTCAACCAATTATCAACCAGTGCGTTGTTGTTATTGTACACCGGAATTCCATAGATTTAGTAATGCGAAATATTTCCACCGCTAACATCAATCATTCCGGAGGCTCCTTAAACAACGTAAAAGAGTTGAACATGATAAACCTCACCATTTTTAATCACACAGCCAACCTTCACCAAAAAGAGACCGTCATCAGAGTATTGAACTGTGCCATGTCAACCGCTGTTCTGTTCGCGGTGACCGCCCCGCTTACCAGCATGGCCGACCTGCGTAACAAACCGTACGCTGGCTCTGAGGTCACCTGGCATGAGAAAAACCGAAAGGCAAATCATCAGAGGAATCCAAAGAATATTATAGTATCGAAAGAAATCTCACTGGACGGCACCGGTAACAACTCTGCCTACCCTCAACGTGGAACGGTTGGGCAGTTGTACAGCCGTGTCGCACCTGCCGCCTACGCAGATGGAATTTCAGCAATGCAAGTCGGGCCGGAACTTCGATATCTGAGCAACCGTATATTTGCAGATGGCGCTCAAAATCTTTTTTCTGAAAATTCTGTTACGCAATGGGCCTACAACTGGGGCCAGTTCATAGATCATACGATTGGATTACGCGCAGAAGGCGGTGAAACGGTTGAAGTGCCATTCGATGAAACTGACCCGTTAGAGTTTTTCACCAACAGCCAGGAGAACCTTTGGGTTAGCCGCAGTGCGCCAGCAACAGATACAGGCATTACCACACCCCGGGAACAAATTAACACAGTAAGCAGCTATATCGATGGCTGGGCCGTATACGGAGGCACAAGCGAGCGGCTTGAATGGTTGCGCGCAGGGCCGGTTGATGGCGATTTAAGTAACAACAGCGCCAAATTGCTGCTCACCGACGAAGGCTATCTACCACCTGCGAGCTACCGGGGAGATGCGAGTTCGGCACCGCAGATGGAACGCGTCGGGATGCTACGCGCAATTCCCGACGCCGACGATATTGCGGTGATTGCCGGCGATAAACGAGCCAATGAAAATATTGCCCTTACAACCATACAGACATTGTTCGCCCGTGAGCACAATCGCATTGTTGATTTATTGCCTCAAAATATGCCGGAGCAGAATAAATTTGATATTGCACGCAGACTTATAATAGCCACGCAACAGTACATCACCTATAACGAGTTTCTACCTGCTATAGGTGTCGCAGTTGATCAACCCACTAGCTACGACCCTACCGTCGACCCGTCGGTATCACACGAGTTTGCTACCGTTGGCTACCGTGCTCACAGCATGATCCACGGAGAGATCGAAATGGCAGTTGCTGCCGACCACTTCACTCCAGGCATACTTGACGATCTTCGTACACAGGGTATTGAAGTCACATCTGAAAACGACGAAGTTGAAATAGCAGTGCCGTTAAATGTGGCTTTTGCCAACCCGGCGCTGGTAGAAACTCTCGGGCTTGGTCCTATTGCTGCCGGACTCGGCGGTGAGCCACAATATAAAAATGATGAGACTATTGATAATCAACTACGAAGTGTCTTGTTTCAACTTCCCAACCCCGAGATTGCGAATCCGGATGCCTGTCTTGATGGCATTGAATTGCCTTCATGTTATTTGCTTGCCGGTGATGTAGGAGTACTGGATGTTTTCCGTGCGAGAGATCACGGCATACCTGACTACAACACCCTCAGAGAGGCCTATGGATTGAATCGTATAAGCACGTTCACAGAACTAACCGGCGAATCAACGGAAGAGTTTCCGGCCGACGACCCGATGATTGATAATGACTATCCCATTAACGATCCCGACATAATGGAATATGTGCTACTTAAAGACGTAAACGGTAACGAGTTGGCTCTGGACAGTGAAGCAGCGGAAGGGGAAGCGGTGGTAGGTATCCGACGAACCACATTGGCGGCGCGTCTCAAAGCTATCTACGGTACTACCGATAATATAGACGCCTTTGTCGGCATGGTGTCTGAGCCGCATATTGATGGTAGCGAATTGGGTGAGTTACAGCATGCCATGTGGAAGACACAGTTTGAAGCACTGCGAGATGGTGATTCTAATTTCTATCTATGGGCAGATGATCTTAAGGAACTGCAACGCAGCCTGAACAGGCTCGGCATTAGCTACCGGCAGACACTGGCAGATATTATTGTCAATAATACCAATCTGGAGTCTGATGATATTCAAAGCAATATGTTCATTTCGGTAGATTAGTATTGCTTACATAAATTATAAAAGTCACAGCAGGGGGGTGTCTGGCAGCACTGCCCTGCACTCACCAGTTACCAGCCTGCCAGAGACAATAGCGCTAAACAGGTCGCGCAATCGCCTGAGAAGGTGGCACGCCACTCGCCGAAGAGGATCGCGTGAAGTTTACGCCAACGAGCTTCAATCTCGCTTACACACGTTGAGTGCTGACTCTCTCGCGGCGGACATCCGGGCATTTGGGACTCAAGGACTGTTTAGATTATTAGCGAAATAACCAGTGGTTGAATACCTGCTCATACGGCAAAGATTTGTCAAAGCCCTCCTCCACACACCGAAAACATCAGATGAGCAATGCCTTCTGATAAGGCCTAATGTTGCAACAGGCCTTATCAGAACACCGGAGACTTTCCCTTAGTCTCTGCAGATACAACGTTACTAATAATATTACTATATAGATCGATTGAAACTCACACACTCGCTACTGAGTAGCTTGATAAGTCGCATCAATATGTAGCCAATTCCCGCCATTCTCCTTGTACCACAAGCGGACGTAGACTGTACTGCCGTCACTTGGCAGGTTGGTGGCCGTGTGAAAGCTCACCGCGCCACGAGCCCCGGAATCATAGTACTGGTTGCCTCCAACACTTGAACCGGCATATAGCCACCACTGGTCAATAACGGCATCGTTATTGACCCAGGAAAACGTTTCCTCCGTACCAGTTAGCGTGCTGCCAACCGTAGGTTGCACTATCTCGGGAAGAGCGATATCAGCCGCGACGTAATAAGCCTCCGACCAATTCCAGGTCCCTCCTGTTGCCCGGTACCACAGACGAACATAGATACCATTCCCGTCTGTGGGCAATCCCGTCACTGTAACATTTGTGTCTTGCAACACACCGCTACTATAAAGATTGGATATTCCGTATATCGAACCCATGGTTATCCACCACTCATCAACAGTTGTGTCGTTCGCAGTCCAATTGAGTGTTGCTGTTGAGCCATTGAGCACAGAAAGATTAGCGGGTGATGAGATCTCCGGTGCAGACAGTGCTGCAGCCACATATGACGTATCTTTAAACAACCAGGTCCCACCCGCCAGGTACCACAGACGAACATAGACAGTCGAACCGTCTGCAGGGAGCCCTGTCACAGTCGTACCGGTAGACGTAAGGGATCCACTATTATAGTAATTACTTGTCCCCTCATTTGAACCTGCATACAGCCACCATTTGTCGACTACTATATCGTTCGCTGTCCAATTAAAAAGGTGACTAATTCCGTCAAGTGTCGACCCCTGTACCGGGTCAGTGATCGCAGGGCTCTGGATATTTGCATCGGTGAATGCCGTGTAGGTTGTATCTATATACTCCCAGGCGCCAACGGCTTTTCGGTACCACAGTCTCACATATACCGTGCTTCCATCCAACGGCAATGTATTCACTGTACGACTGAGCTCGTTAGCACTCAAAGCCCCGCTGTTATAGTGCTGCGAACTACCTTGTGTTGAGCCAACGTACAACCACCATTGAGCAACGTCGACACCATTATCGACCCACACGATGTTTTCCGACGCACCAGTTAGCACAGCATCAGCCACGGGCTCTTGCACAAAGACTGATCGATATACTATTGAGGGATCCCATGTTGTAGAGTCACAATCGTTATTGGATCGAGGCTCAACATGAAATTCGATATAGTCCCCTTGCAGAACCTCTACCAAAGAGTTTTGTCTGGAAATACTGACGCCTACTGTGTCACGGTTGTCGATAGAAGTACTAAGCAAGGAGTTATCATTGTGCAGCACTGACAACTCGACGCCATCACCACAATTGGGGTTAGCATCACGGGCAACACCGTCGATTTTTATCGTTCCATCTTTTGGTGCAGTCCACCGCAGTACCGGGGTTTCTAAGTCACCCGGGTGCATCTGCGTGTTTCCAACGTAATCTGCTCGCGAAGCATTAATACCATCTACAGGACTAATACGAACTCGATTGATTGCTTCATTGCCTGACCACAGAACACTATTCCAATTCATTTCTCCAAGTACGGTATTGTTTTGACCCCAGTGATAGGTCCATTCCGGCCCCTGCATGCCATCAAAACTTTCAGAGTTCTTAAAGGAGTTATTGTCTCCAACGTTCAGGTTAACCTCCCAACGGTAAAACGAACGCAAAGATGGTTCGTTTTCTACCCTTAGACTGCCCGGGTTCGCTGGATCAGGCACTTCGATTTTTTGAGACAGGTCCTGACAGTAGATATAGAAACGATCATTTGACGATATATGATTCGGTCTGCCATCGGTAGGCGTAGTACTGCAGTAAAGGTATCCTCCGGCTCTGGTGTTACCCTGGCTCATTACCTGACCGGGGGCCTCTGCATCAATCACGGTTTCATTGGTCCAATTCAGACCATCTGAAGAGCGATATAAGATAATTTGCGTATTACTTTGGTTCCAGGTTTGCCCGGCGGTAACAATAAAATACTCTGATACTGTGTTTCCTCCCACCGCTCGATCAACACGCATGGCTTGCGTATGTACGACGCCATTGTGCAAGTCTAACAGCACTGGCTTGAACACCGGAAAACCATCGCCCACCGAAACAGGATTACCGTCTGAATCAGTGAAACTACCCGGAGGATTCGCCCCTTGCCGGTTTGCAGTGGTGGTATTATCCCACCTGGGCTGCCCGTCTTCACCAATAACATACTTATGCCAATCAGAAACCCCGGGCGTATTGGATTTTGCGGCTGCAACCACTTCTGAAATCAACGCCCGGGCAACACCGACATTCCGACCCACGCCGTCATCTTCCTTGTAGTACACGTACAGGTAGTCACCAACGACCAAATACGGTGCCCCCTGAATGTTTATGATCGGTTTATTGAGATACGTTGTGACTATTCTGCCCAGATAACTCCAGGTATTGCCGAAATCCTCAGACCAGGCGAGCCCCAACCGGGTCATCCCGTGATTTCCTTCCGTGCTGGCCTTACCCGGCCCGCCGGTGTCTGCCACTCGCTCTTCATGCATAAACGCCAACATCTCGCTCGCAGCACCCAGATCCGGTACAAAGACGTCTGTAAACCATAATGAGTGCACATCAGTCATACCGTTCATGTCAGTGAACGCATAGTCGTCAGTACCATCACCCCAGGGTAGACAAAATTTGTTGTCGCTGTCTTTAGCGCAGGTTTTCTTTACCCACGAAATCTGACTATACGGGTTATTGAGGCGCTCACTCACACTGGCTGCACTGTTGGCTGAAGTCACATGCAGGATTTCAGGCGTACGTATCACCGTACTGATCGATTGCTGCCCCCAGCGAAAAGTTGAAAGAGGTGCATCCAACATCGTGCAGGCTGCGGGATAAGCCGGGTTGTTCTCGACATCGTCTGCAATACCATTGCCGTCAGGATCACCACCACCGGTAGAAGGAGGAAGGAGATCTTCCAGACAATCGATTTCAGGCGCACCTGTCGTGCCGGTCATTTCAGTTATTGAGGCTACTACACTTGGAGAAGAGATGAATTCTTCTGCGACTACAATAGAACCAGAGAGAAAAATACCTGAGAAACCAATACTAACCATACGGAGCAACATCTAATTCTTCCTGTATTTAACGTTCCTTCGTTTATAACACCAACCGGCCAGCAACAATCGAAAATTGCTTAGCCTATATTTTTCACTGCGAAAGACTTATTACAGTAGTAATTTCAGATATCACAGCAAGCGCAGTACAACCAATCAGCCAACACTAGTTCACCTGGAACAATAAAGCAATTTTTGTCGCCCTGTTAATTCATGATTTTGTCTTCAGTAGTGCAAATCCGACTATTAAACTAAATCTCAACAGTTAGCAGGTATGTTCTCATACTCAACGACTAATAGTTGAACATAAAAATATACGTTGTAATACAGAGCTATTGAGACATCCGGGCAAACACAACTTCGAGTCAGGAATCACCACTGCAAGCTGCGCTAATTGCATCAATACACACGCATCCCCCTTGACCATAGACAAAAACCTACCGGGTCGCTTACGCTTGCCTTCTGCGCGCTACTTGTATGCAACTTAGAGGGCAAGCTATCATACCGACGGGAATAAACTCCCGGCAACCGCACGGCTATATAATGGGTTTACGGAAACGCCTTCTTTTGATTACTCCGCTACTGATGGCCTTAAGCACGTCGGCAGCCTACGAGAACAGTCTTAATACGCCGGTATTTGTCGCCCACCAGGGCAACGCCGGCTTAATAGAATGGGATGCCTCCGGCTCCAAATTCAGTCTCTTTAAGTTCATCAACGGACTGCGTGTGTCGTTAGTGACAGACACATGGGGTACCGCCCACTGGGAAAATACGCTCTGCGATCAAAACACCAATTGTGTAAACAGCAGAAGTGTTAACGGGACTGATGGCAGTGTAATCACACTAGCTGCAGGTGAGGTTTTATACGAACTTGTAGTGTTGGAAAACACCCCGAAAACCACAGGATTCACCATCGACACCAATTCCGGCGAAGTGAATCTGGTGGAGACGTCAATTACTGGAACACCGGAACTCACATTCCCTGCACCCGGCACGGGTTTAGACGGCGATACCGAGACATTCAACTGGGTTGGGGACGCAGATCAGTATTGGTTATATGCAGGATCAACTCAGGGAAGCTCTGATTACTTTAACAGCCAGAACCTTGGCAACACAAAAACAGTCATCGCAGATGGACTTCCGATAGATGGAAGCAGCACTGTGCATATCAGGCTATGGCATAAAACAGGATCAGGTGGCTGGCAATACATTGACGACACATTTATTGCTGGTGAAACACAAACCACTGCAACTTTTATCAGCGCTCCGACGCCTGGTTCAATTTTAGACGGCTCAACGCAAACATTCACCTGGCAAGGTGTCGCAGATGAGTATTGGCTGTATGCGGGATCAACACAGGGTGGCGGCGATTACTATAATAGTCTTAGCCTGGGTACAGCAACGACAACCACCGTTAGTGGTTTACCGTTCGATGGAAACAGCACCGTTCACCTTAGACTGTGGCATAAATCAGGGTCAGGTAGCTGGCAGTTCATTGACGAGACATTTATCGCGGGCACCATACCAGACGATCCAACGCTAATCACCACACCTGTGCAAGGGTCGGTTCTGGACGGCGCGACTCAAACATTTACCTGGCAGAGTAACGCTGATGAATACTGGTTGTACATCGGATCCACGCACGGTGGTAACCAGCACTTCAATAGTGGCAACCTGGGCACGGTAAACAGCTACACATCGAATAATCTACCAACGGACGGCAGCACCGTATACATTAGATTATGGTACAAAACAGGTAGCGCAAACTGGAAGCATATTGACGCCACCTTCACGGCGGCACCAGAATACGCGCTTATCGCTTATCAACTACCAGACACAGATCTGGATGGTAATGGAACCGATTGGTACCAACTTCAACAATTAGTGAATGGTGTCTACGTCGAAAGATGCTATACCGGAATGTCCGATGACTGCCTTGTGCCAGCAGGCGACTATCAACTTATCAACCATTCCACCGGCAATGTGGACTATATAACTATCGGTGGCGACACCACTGTCCAGCGAAACATAAAAGAGGCCTTCTACAACAGCGAAGAAGAATCGTATCTAGACAATACCTCTTCCTTACGCAACGAATTGATCTCTACGGATCCAGACCTGGTCAATGATTTGGGCACTACAGGAGATAACGCGGCAAATGACTTCGATGGCTGGCCATATGACAGCGGCTCTACAGATTCGAACGGTGATGTTGGCGACGGTAATTTCCGGGTAGGCTGTCAGTGGTCGCACTTCTCCTATGACGACCCCATCGTTTCCGGAGCACCAGGTGGCGGTGGTCACCTGCACATGTACTGGGGCAACACCAATGCCGACTACCGCACGAGAACCAAAGAAAGTCTGACCGGTTTCGGTGGTGGCACATGCAATGGTTTCGCATTAAATCGCTCAGCGTACTGGATGCCCGCTCTAATGAAAGGCGAACAAGAAGCCGTGGTTCCTCACGAAATTATTGTTTACTATAAAACAAAGACGGTCTGCAAAAACAGGCAAGCCAACAGAGTTGCCACAAACGGTCACGCGGCATGCACAGTCCATCGCGACACTGGCCTGCCAATCTCCCCCTCGGGGATTAGCCATACGCGCAATGATGTCAAAGAGATGCCACAGGGCTTACAGTTGATATCGGGAAACAAAGTCGGTGTCGATCTTAATCAATTGATTGAAGACGGGGCTCCACGTTTCGGCACTACCCAGGATATATCGGAATTCGTATTCTGGTCATGTGGACTGAATGGACATGTCCGGCAGCGCTTTCCACGAATTCCAACAACTGCGGAATGGAACACACACTGTCAACCGTTTACCGTGACCGAAAACAATGTACAAGTCACTAAATATCCTCTTCTCAACGCCACAGTGTACTTTCCTCAGTGCTGGGTCGGGCCAGATGTAGACGGTGAACTTGGAGTTAATCAATTAACCTCCCCAGACCCATTTGTGTGGACACATGTAACTCAGGTCTCCACAGAACAGGCTTGCCCGACGACCCACCCGGATCGCCTGCCTCAACTGGGATTTCTGGTCTATTGGGACATAGCGACCCTTGCGCATAACACCGACCAACTATATTTGTCG
Source organism: uncultured Granulosicoccaceae bacterium (assembly GCA_937922015.1). Taxonomy (GTDB): domain Bacteria; phylum Pseudomonadota; class Gammaproteobacteria; order Granulosicoccales; family Granulosicoccaceae. The sequence goes on along the minus strand of CAKZVB010000194.1, from coordinate 3,424 downwards.
TCTGATTTACTGAACGACAACAACACCGCGGTGGCCAATGGAAATCCCGGAAGCACTCTCCATGCGGATTGGTTGGCTGGCTGGCATAACAAAACAATGGAGACCTGGATCAATGAATGTCTTAAAAAAGGACGCAACTGTACCTTTGGGCAACTATCAACACAATACGAGTTGAAAACAGTCCCGGAACATAAATATTACGGACATGATACTGCAGATGCCCTGCGATTCAATTCCACTGAAGACCACTTCACTATAGAAGTACACGGTAGCGGAGTTCATAACAGTAGTCACTAACAAAAGAGACGTAGACAAGGATGGTGTTGATGCCTCTTGAAGAGAGCGGCGGCTTTTGAGAAAACAATGGGAGTTTGTATGCTCGATGGCTGCCTGTATTTGTCAGGCTTTCCTGACTACACAGTTAAAACAACCGGGACCGGCGTTGTGAATATGAAGATAATCTACCTCACTATTTAAAAACTGCTGGTTCATTGCGTTCTCAAGAGCTGTACCCGCAATAACATCTGCTTCAATCATTATATTTTGAGAACTATAACCTCTTATAGAAAGCAGGCGGTGCCGGAACATTTCAGGAATTTCGTTCGGCTGAAGCCCGGCTGACTCCGCATTCTCCCGCACAAATATAGGGCCAGATGAACGATACGGGCTTGCTTTCGGATGGTGCTCATACGATAGCGCTAAAACAGACTCACCCGGAGCGGCGTCGGACAACGAGACCCTGCATGGGTAATACGGATTTTGATCTGCACTAAATAGATAGGCTCCGATTTTCCCTAATTCCGAACCTGTCATTTTAAAGTATTTAGAAAACTTCTGCTTTTCCAACGCTTCGATTTGGAAGTCGATATTCATAACACCATCTCCGATTGTGGTTGTAGCATTATAATTCCCACAAATCGGCACAGCCGAACGCTTTCTTGCTTAACTTACGGTACGACTATATTCACCGAAGCTTGTCCCTACAGATCAGACTTAATCTACAACACCGTCCAAATAATCTATTCTGTCCGAAATCCAGTCCCTGATCCATTCAGGATCCCCGAGCTCGGGTTTGTAACTTCCGACACCCCCGGAGTCAGGCCATCTTTGGAGATTTCGTTCAAAGGCGTTGTTATTGTCACCCGCTATTGGTTTAAGTTGAGTGACATAATTATCGAATCTCGTTGCTATTGCGTCCACCGTAAACAGGTCCTGTCTTAATTCACTCCAGCGAGTGGCCGTCAAAGAATCAAAGTCCGTTGCTGATAAATCATGCAATCGCTTAAACAGCTTATTCTTCCAGGTGGGGTAATACTCCAGTGCCCGGCTGGAATGCCCGCCATGCCACTCCATCGCAAAGGTTGCATCAAAATCCCACGGAGATATTTGGAATTTCTGAGTATTATTTCGATAAATGTAGTAATTTTTCTTCAGGTTATCGAGCGCCCCGGTGATCAGATTGAGCAACCAATAGTCGACAACACCGTCTATATCCATTCTGTTTTCAATATCAGCCACAAAATCGCTGCTGCTTGATGTATCGACAAACGTAACCAGATCGATCAGAGCCGCATAACCATCTGCATCATCAGGATCGGGGTATTTCTGTTCGAAATCTGAAGGTACCGTTGACGAATGGAACATATTTGAGGTGTCTGTTGATGCCTTGAATAAGCCAGATTCAGTTCCCTTCTCCAGGCCATACAACTTGCGATCCACTCTTTCGTGCAACACATGGATTCCCTGATATTGGTTGTCCAGTATCATTTCAACCAATCTTCCTTTTACAGTAGCCTGACCTTGCCCATCTCCGTTTGAATCAGTAAACGCAAATTCGCGCATGTCGTTCCAAATATCCATGGAAACCAGGTTCCGTACAAAGCTCTGATCTCGATAGGCCGCATCCAATATCCAATCGTCGTCGTTTCTAAGACCAGGAAATTCGACGTTCATATTGTCGCTACTGTCAAAGTCCGAACTTTCCAGGAAACTAATCGAGTAGGGCTTTTTGGGGTAGGCCTGTGCTGTATTACCCCGGTACTCAATACCGAGGTTGTGAAACGGCTGAGTCTCGTCGTCTGCGTAGCTGGTGAATCTGAATACACCCGGACTCTTCGGCTCATCTACTATCGTTGCGGCTTTCATGTTTACCACGGGCAAATTCGAGAACACCAGATCGTATTCTCCTAGCTGAGTCTGGTTTAAGAATAGTTTCAGAGTGTGGTTGGATGCGTAGGTCAGATTTTCGAATGTCACCATCGTGCCACTGGGTACGGTAGCGTTTCCGTCAATGCCCACGGAATAACCAGAACCCTGGTTAAAGCTGAGGGAAACAGACCAATCCAACGGTGACGTGTAACCGGGCCCGACAGGAAACAGCAGTCTGTTATCAGCGTCATCGACTGCCACCGGAAAGCCGTTCAGTCGTATATCTGCTTTCTCCCAGTCGGATACCTGCGCGCTAGTATGCTCTACTACAAGATTAACACTAACTTCTGTGGCCTCGAACCCGTCTGCACTGGCTGTTACCACCCCAAGATAGCTACCTGGCACAAGTCCGGAGTCATCAATTGCTATCAATACCTGATCAGCGGTAAAGCCATCTTCATCGCTTGCCGTTTCAGCGCTAAGCCAGCCAGAAGCATCGCTGTTAACTTGCAACAAATAGGCGGTCTGCTCACCATCAACTGCGGATAGCATCAATGTCCGGTCATCACCATAGGTTGTGATGGCGTTACTTGAAAACTGCAGAACGCCGGTTTCTGCAGGGTCGGATATATTCTGTGCGCCAGGTGTCGGTGTCTGGAAGTAGGCAAGTTGGCCGTTTTTATCTCTTCCGTAGGACACATCATCTTCCTGCGGAGGAAAAGGATTATATGAATCGATTGGGATTGACGCCCCTGGTGGATACAGCCCTAAAAATTCACCGCCTTTTCCAAGCTTAAAATTGGTGTGGAAGGGTAAATTCGCTATTCGATCCTTACTACTGGCGAAAATTACGAGATACTCGTCCGGATTGATTAGAGAATTGCTGGAGCTCGGGAAACACCACATCGTGGGATCGGTGTCATCGTCAGTTAAACACCAACCGGAAAGATCAACCGTCACAGCACTGTCGTTATAAAGTTCAATCCAATCTTCTTCGCTTCCATCCTCATCCTGCAGACCAGTATCGTTGCCGGCGAGAAATTCGTTTATTAAAATACCACCCGGATCATCCGACGTATCATATTCCAATACCAACGAGCTCCAGACTCCGCCACTCAATGCCCGGTAATACAAGGTGACATAGACCGTCGATCCATCCAGCGGATGACCTGCGATTGTGTACGAGGTGCTATTACCCAGACTTCCCGAATCACTGTACGCCTTACTCCCCGATGCGGTACCGCTGTATACCCAGTATTCACAGTCAGTGTTATCC
>CAKZVB010000193.1 GCA_937922015.1 uncultured Granulosicoccaceae bacterium | reverse complement strand
TTATAACCTAGGAGTCTGCGCGGTAGAAGTCTGCGTAGCGAGGACGTGCCATGGCGAGGGCCCTTGTCTTAGTAAATGATGGTACGATCATTTGAGGCGCATAGTTGTTCAATTGTCCCGAAAATGATCGATAATTACTATCGCCTTGGGCGCACCGTCAGGGCGCGTTCGCAGTAGCAGTGGTTCTGCCGCGCAGACTCCTAGCCCGCATTGGCGGATAAAACGCTACAGCCATTTCCAAAAATGAGGAGCACGGTTGCCGAGTAACCAGACACCTGCAGCAGCGACCAGTGTCCATAGTCGAATTTCGTCTGGAACAAACAATGAAATGACAAGTAAACTGATTGCGATGATGGTGCCAAGGCGTTGCGGCTGATTAGACGCAAGAAACGCAGGTTTTTTACCGCCCCCATATTGCGCGTACAGATAGCGCACTATATCTGCAGACTCACTTATCCATTCGCTGCCTTCAGCTGAATCTATACGAAGAACCGGCACGGTGCCTTTGCCCATCGCGGTTCGAAGATCCTGTGCGTATTGAGAATGAGAGCGGATGTCACGCTCTTTTACGTCCAGACCGAGATCTGAGATTGCTGCTCGCACACGGTCACACCACGGACATCCATCAAATCGGTACAGAGAAAGGTGATCGGCGTTATCCATTACAAAATCGGATTCCGGACAGATTCATTTTTATTTAAGCCATAGCACATTTTCAGGTTCAGCCGGGCAGCAAGACCCTTCATTACGGATTTCATCGGCCAGGTTCACACCCTGGTATTTTGTGAAATATTTTTCAGGGCTATCTGTCAGTTCAGTGAAGTAGACTGGTGTGCTGTTTTCCAGCATCAGCTCCAGTGTAGATTTGCCGTTGAGCGTTGGCATTGATACCGGCTTTATATCTACCTTGACCATGTTAGCAATGATATTCAGAATTTTTTGATTTTCTTCTTTCAGGTTGACCATGGTGCATTCCATCTGAAAAAACTCTCTTTTAAAACATCTGTATTCGATAGAATATACCAAACCGGAACCTGGAAAAACACTGGCGGCTTTTACATACTTTCTACGACAACGCTGATTGGTTGCAGCGACAGACGCCTTTCTTACTATATAACCTTTGTTTCTCTGAGCGAGTGCTCAGGCGGTAGTTGCCAGTATCGTCTATACGCAGTTAATGATACAGTCAGCGTAGAGATTTATCGCGGTTTCATATGGCCGGATTTGCTGGCTCGCTACCATAACACTGCAGCCAAAAAAAACTGATCGCTTAAAAATCGCAGAAATCTACATTCGATCATCGATCAATCCGGTTATCTGATTGCTGCATTGCCAGTACCGGCAAGTGGCAGATGATAAAGTCATTGAGCACCAACAACGCAAGCAAAAAACAGAGGAAATCAACTATGTGCGATATTTGCGTCATGAACGCTGTTAAAGACAAAATGCTCTCACGAAGACAATTCATTAAACGCGCTGCAATCGCAGGAACAGCCGTAGCAGCAGGTTCAACAGCGGTAGCGCCAGTGGCGATGGCGGCCGGCCATGGCACCATCGAAGACATGACACACACCCTGCACGCCGACTTCCCGACCTACTTCGGTGAATCGCAATTCAGTATGGAGCAGAAATTTAATTATGCCGAGCACTCATTTAACCTTTTCGAATATCGTGTAAACGAACACACAGGTACCCATATAGACGCACCATTGCATTTCTCTGCTGATGGCACCTCGGTAGATGAACTACCCATTGCCAATCTATTTGCGCCACTATGTGTCATAGACATAGCCCGGCGCGCTGCAGCAGATAGCGATGCTCAGGTTACTCCGGATGATATTAAAGCGTGGATTGCAAAACATGGCGATATACCGGCACACGCTTGCGTTGCTATGCATTCCGGCTGGGCAAACAAGGTAGACACAGACGAGTACCGGGGGTTTGACGGAAAAGCGCAACACTATCCCGGCTTTCACGTGGATGCAGCGACAATGCTAATGGAAGAAACGCAGGCTGCATCAATAGCCGTAGACACGCTCTCTCTGGATCACGGCCCATCCGGTGATTTCGCAACTCACTATGCCTGGTTGCCTTCAGGCAGGTTCGGTATTGAAAACATAGCGAATCTGGACAAAGTACCGGCCGCCGGTGCAACACTGGTTATCGGCGCACCGAAACACAAAGGTGGTACCGGTGGTCCGGCCAGAATTTTTGCGATGGTTTAATGGTCTATGGCAGGACTGGATCAGCAGTGGTGTTTAACAGGCTACCTGCCTGTTAACGCCAACTGGTCGTGTTCACTGATGAACTGACGTATTCTACCTTGCGGCACGCTCCTGGCGTAATTGACTAAATCCTTGTAATACATTGACAGTATTTACCCCTATTTCGTCAATGTCGTAGCCGCCCTCCATGACAAAAAGTGTTGGTAACCGAAGTTTTGCGATATCGGCACCGTATCTCCGGAAGTCTTCGGATTTCAATTTAAAAAAGCTGATCGGATCGTTTTCGAAGGTATCAACACCCAGTGATACAACCAGTGCATCCGGTGCAAATCTGTTGACTCTGTGCAGTGCATCAGTCAATGCGCTTCGCCATTCGTCAAACCCGGTTCCCGGTTTCATTGGATAGTTAACATTGAACCCAATGCCGTCTCCTTCACCGTTTTCGTCGCGATAGCCGAGAAAGTGAGGAAACGCATCTGCGGGGTGTCCGTGCAATGAGGCAAATAACACATCATTACGTTTATAAAAAATATCTTGCGTGCCATTACCGTGATGAAAATCCACATCAACTATCGCCACTCGTTTTGCGCCGTCGTCCAGCAACGACTGCGCTGCAACCGCAGCGTTGTTAAGAAAACAATAGCCGCCATACATATCAATTGCAGCATGGTGCCCGGGCGGGCGACATAAGGCGAACACGCCCTGATCTCCGGAGCCCAGATGGGAAGCCCCTGTCAACGCAACCTGTGCAGACCAGTAAGCGGCTTCCCACGTCCCCTCACTGATTGACGTCTCTCCAGCCATTGCATAGTAGCCGAGCTTGCCTTCAATAAAATCCGGCACGCGCTGACTCATGCGACGTGCAGGCCAGGTTGTGGGTATCGCCTCACCTGAAAAATTTTCAGCCTGCCACTGCTCCCAGGCGACCTCGAGAAAATCGACATAGTCTCTGTCGTGGACTTTATAGATGGCATCCATACCAAAGTCATGCGGGTCAATAATGGGTCCAAGGACTGCTTCCCTGACTCTGCCGATAATATATTCCGCACGTGAAGGCCTTTCGAAAGGTTGAACCAATTCACCGCCATAGAGTTCAGTCTTCGAATTTCTAAGATGATGTTTTTCAGTGAAGATAGTTTTCATATTGATTTTTACTTCGTGGTTTCAGATAACCGGTGCCCATTCCAAAAAAACAGCGGCATAGCGGAGATTACTCTGATAGGTGAGATTTCTCCGTACCACATATGGGCCAATTACATGTGGCTGATGAGAGATCACCTGATTTACAGGCCCGGTGTAGCGCTTGTTTCTGGATAGCACTGACCAGTATATATTCCAGTATCGTTAGCCTGGTGTCCATATGCGTGAATGCGTAGGGTAATAGGAGTGAGAATGCTATTCTAAGCGGAACCCCTGTTAACAGAGAGCAAGTTTGAACAATACCCATTCAATTACCGCAAGCCTGCCACAGATAATTGCTGCTGCCAGCCCGGAAGACAGCGCTTTACTGATCGCCGATGTACGCGCACTGGTGCAGCGAATGGACTTGCTGACACAAGCGTTTCCCGAAGGCACGCGACACGCGGTGGCAATAAAAACGAATCCTCACAAACAGATATTAGCAACGATTCTGGCGCACGGCTTCGACCTGGAGGCGGCTTCAATTGAGGAGGTCGAGTTGGCTATGAGTGCCGGTGCCGGGCCACAGCAAATCGTGTTCGACTCACCGGTCAAGACACGCGGGGAAATCAGGCGGTGCGCAAGTTTCACCGGTATGCAGGTTAACATCAATATGCTCAGTGAACTGCAGCGATACCCGGACAACCTCAGCTGCCAGTTAGGAGTCCGGATAAACCCGGGGATAGATACCGGTGCACCCGAAATGTACGCAGTCAGCACCGATGAAAGTAAATTCGGTGTACCACTGACAGATCAATCACGGATTCTGGACGCTTGCGTGCAGTACCCGATCACAGCGTTACACATGCATAGTGGCTCGCAAATGAGTGATCTAACAGTGCAGCTGCAAGCGATCCGGCAACTCTACGAACTGGCTGTTCTAATTGACACGCATCGTGCCTCGCAAGGCTGCGAGTGGCGAATAAACACCATCAATATTGGTGGTGGCCTGCCAGCAGAGCAAAATCCAGATCAACCCGTTATGCGCAACTATGCAGCACAGGTCAGCGACTTAGCCGCCGCTTATCCGGCCCTTCAGCTGAGAACCGAGTTTGGTCAGTGGACGCATCGGGCGGCTGGATACGCGTTAACCAGAGTGGAGTATGTCGGTGATGGCTCGGTGCCGAACATTTTTGTGCACCTTGGGGCTGATCTTTTCACCAGACATGTTTATGCGCCAGTCGCGCCACTTGTTGTTAAGGTGCTTAATCCTGATGGAACTGAAAAAACAGGTCTCAATCAAACCTGTAACATAGCCGGTCCGCTTTGTTTTGCCGGAGACTACCTGGCGCGAAATATTGAACTGCCAAAAATTAATGAAGGAGACTGGCTGTTGATCTGCGACGTCGGTGCTAACACTTACGGCCTATGGTCGCGCCATTGTACAAGGTCAATACCCAAAGTATTGGGCATCGACCTGCAGGGGGCTGTTTCACAATGGAGCGCTCGACAGAAAATAGGCTTCTGATGAATCTTGTCAGCGAAGGTATATCAAAATTGTGCTCTACCTACTGTGGTATTGCACAGGCAACCGCAGCTTGTTGATAACAGAATTGAGTTCCTATGGAATAAGTACCGCCATCGACAATCAAACCGAGAATCGAACCGCTGTCCGACCATCCCTTACACGACAGACTCCCTGCAGCACCGGTATTAGCACCCGATGTGGCATCAATTGCCGGGCTGCTTGCGTGTGCTATACCCTGAACCCAGGCAACACCGGACTGGGCAACCCCAAGACTGGATTGAGACACCTCCAGGCTTGAAGCAATACGAGCGTCAGAACCATAATCACTTTGACAGGCCGACGTCATATTGAGGTAGCCGCCGTTACCTGACATAGTCGATGTGGAAAACCCTGAAAATTCGTAAACCTGTTCCGAACCAGACGCAACTGAACACATCACTGAAAGCATATTTCCACAGCTTGCATACTGATTAAGTGAAAAGTTATTGCCGTTGATTGCCAAACCATTCCCGGACGTAGATGACCAGCTGTTGCAGGACAGTGATGACGAACTCGCGGAAAGATCGAGGCCAGTCGTATTGTCAATGGCAATATTAGACGGGTGAGCAATACCCTGAATCCAATGCATGCCGCTTGTTGCTGAAGAAAGAGGGTAACGGGCTATATCAAGACTTGTAGACATCCTCGCCGACGCACCATAATCCGCCTTACAAGCTGCGTTCATGTCTCGATACCCTGCACTGCCGTTAAACAGGCTGCTGGTGGGACCGGCCATTACGTATCTGGCTTCACCGCCGCCCGATCCTCCTGATCCGCCATCAACACCGTCGGCACCGTCCTCACCGGCTGCCGCAAGTAAATCCCAGTACGCACTGTTTGAAGGCAACGTACCAGCCGATGTGTTGTTGACGGCTATATATGCGCTACCGGAGTACGTAACAGCATCGTTGACATCATAAGCAGTTGCCGCATTCCAGGTTCCCTGCCACAGCATTCCAACTGACCCCGTCGGTCCTGTTGGGCCGGCAGGGCCTGTTGGGCCTGTTGGGCCTGTGGCACCCGTGGGGCCTGCTGGACCGGTATCACCCGTTGGACCCGCAGCACCTGCCGGACCGGTATCGCCTGTAGTTCCCGCAGGACCTGCTGGACCTGTATCGCCTGTTGAACCGGCGGGACCTGTCGGACCTGTATCGCCTGTGGCACCCGTGGGGCCGGCAGGACCTGTATCGCCTGTGGCACCGACGGGGCCCACCGGACCTGTATCACCTGTTGGACCGGCGGG
>CAKZVB010000192.1 GCA_937922015.1 uncultured Granulosicoccaceae bacterium | reverse complement strand
TTCTCTTCATTACTGCTGTTATGTTGTGGGGGTGCGCCACCAGTGATAGCCTTTTACTCTCGAGAGCAGATATCGGTGCTGGCGATATCCAGTTTTCAGTGTCATCTACTGCTACCTATCGATATTATAAAGATCAAAAGCAACCCAGGGATTTTGTAGTTACTGTTGACGGTGAGCGTGGTTTCTACACATATTGTGCAACTAGTCGTGAGATTGAGTGCCGCAAAAACACATCTGAATTATTGTTAGACATTTGCACTGAACGTACTGGAAAAAACTGTAGAATTTTCGCTATAGATGGCAAAGTTGTTTGGGAAGATCCGGGACAGTGGCGAAACTCCGGGACTGTGGGTATGCATTTTTTCGTTGACCACAAGGGTATACGAACCGATAAACTGTGATCATTTGACTGCCCGATAACACAAACTAACATCAACCTGGCACCCATGTGAGACACGACTAGACTTCGGGCAGAATTACAGGTCATTGCAGTATCGACGGCATTCGCTCACACCGTCAGTATTCTGGTGGCGCGAGAAGTTGTCCAGAATAATGTCAGTCAAGCTACGGCTGTAATTTCCAACGTTTTTACATTCGGGGTAATTTTTACAGCGATTGTTTCCTTCACAGTTTTCGTGTTTATCGATCCTATCGTCAGTGCATTTAATAGTTCGAATGATGCAGCAGTTGAAGCGAAAGAATATATATCGCTGATGCTTCCATCAAGCATGCTTGTTACCCTTATCTTGATGTCGAATTTTTTATCCCGAGCGCTCAGTCAGTGAGCTCTTGCCATCGGTGGCAGGCAACATCGTGTTCCAAGCCTGATTTAGCAAGTTTCGGTTCTTCTTTGCGGCAGATATCGATTGCGTGTGGACAGCGTGTATTAAATTTACATCCGGGTGGCGGGTTGCTTGGTGATGGAATTTCACCCTCGAGCTTTTGTGCATTTCCCTGATCATCGGGATCGAGAGAGGGGATGGCTGACAACAACGCCTTGGTATATGGGTGTCGTGGGGCCGCGAATAATTCTCTGGTTGGTGCTGTCTCAACCAGACGACCAAGATACATCACTGCTACGTGATCACAGGTATGTGCCACCACACTCAGATCGTGGCTTATAAAGAGGAAGGTCAATCCCATGTCCTTCTGGATTGATTTCAACAAGTTTAATACGTCCGCCTGGATCGACACATCAAGTGCCGCTACGCTTTCATCGGCAACAATAAACTGCGGCTCTGAAACCAGTGCTCTTGCGATTGATATTCGCTGGCGCTGGCCGCCGGAAAATGCGTGGGGAAAGCGCCGCAGGTGCTCCAGGTTTATGCGGCATTTAGCGGCGATGGTACGAACCCGTTCGTCCGTTTCTTCGCGGCTGCTTGTCAGCCCCATTACTTCCAGCGGTTCAGCGATTATATCGCGCACTGTCATACGCGGACTAAGTGCGGCGTAGGGGTCTTGAAATATAAGCTGTGCGCGTTTGCGGTAATCTTTTAGCTCGTCGCCCTTAAGCGACGGCAGGTCATAGGTAACTTCACCGTCGGAATAGGTTGCCTTGCCACGGGTGATTGGTGCCGCACGCAATAGCGCGCGACCGAAGGTGGTCTTGCCTGATCCCGACTCCCCGACCAGTCCGAAGAAGCTACCCTTTTGTATGTCAATGGTGACGCTTTCAATTGCCCGCACGACCAGTTTGGGGCCAAACAATTTGCCCCGCAAAGGATAGTGGACCGATAAATCGTTGGTGGAAATGAGAGTCCCGGTCATGTTCGCACTCCGCCTTCCTGTTCATCGGCCTGTTCATCGGCGTGTTCATCGGCCAGAAAACATGCCACTTGATGTTCACCTTCTGCCGCCGTGTAAACCGGCACACGGGTCTCGCATTCCAAACCTAAGGATACCGGGCAACGCGTATTGAAGACACAGCCGGTTGGTCGATCGAGAGGTGAGGGGATATCACCCTCAATGGCGGTTAGCGGTGTGTCGAGATCGTCGAGCTTTGGTAAGGCATTCATCAACCCCTGCGTATAGGGGTGGCGAGGGTTTCTTAGCACCTCTCTTACTGTACCTGTCTCAATCAATTTGCCGAGGTACATGACTGCGACTTTATCTACGGTTTGTGCAATGACTCCAAGATCGTGTGTGATGAACAGGATTGCCATATGAAATTCGCTTACAAGGTCTTTCATCAGGTCGATGACCTGCGCCTGGATAGTTACATCCAGTGCGGTGGTAGGTTCATCGGCGATGAGCAGTTTCGGTTTGGTCGATAGTGCCATCGCTATCATTGCCCGCTGGCGCATGCCGCCGGAGAACTCAAAAGCGTATTGGCCAAAGCGTTGCGCCGGATCCGGAATTCCTACCCGCGCCAGCATCTCGATGGAAATCTCCTTCGCTCTTGCCGAATTCATATCCGAATGGATGAGCAGCTGTTCAACCATTTGACTGCCAACTTTTATGGCCGGGGCAAAGCTTGCCATCGGTTCCTGGAAGATCATGGAAATTGCACCACCGCGGATAACCATACGATCGGTGGGGTCGGTCAGTGAAAATACGTCTACCGGTTTGTTGTCGATGTTCAGAGTGATGCGGCTCTCAGGGCCGTAGACAGCGTTATCCGGATTCAGCAACATTAAAGACTTGGCCGTCACCGACTTACCTGATCCGCTCTCACCCACCAGGCCGAGGATTTCCCCGGGTGCGATATCGAAGGATACATCTTCGACTGCGGTAATAAGACCTTCATCGGTTCTAAAACGAAGAGTCAGGTTTTTAACTGAAATCAGTGGCTCTGTCATTTTTTAGTATCTGAATACGGATCAGCGGCATCGCGCAGCCCATCGCCAACAAATACAAAGGCGAGGACCAGGGTTATAAAGAATATTACCGGGATAAAATTCCATTGGTAATTAAGTAGCACATCCGCTTTGGTGACGTTTTGCAGCATGACCCCCAGTGAGTTGACCGGTTCTTTTAAACCCAGGCCGATAAAACTCAGGGCGGTTTCTGAAAGTACCATATACGGGAATGAGATAATCAGATCAACGATGATGTAGCTGGTAAAGCTCGGCAGCAGGTGTCGCCCTATGATATGCCTTGCGGGCGCGCCGCATAGCTGTGCCGCGAGTACGTATTCCTGATTGCGTTCGGTAAGAAGGTGTGTTCTAACGCGCCTGGCAAGGGTGGGCCAGCCGATAAATCCGAGAATCAGTGAAATGATAAAAAATCGCCCCTCCGAGCTCACTGTATCCGGTATAAACGCAGCAATAGCCATGAACAACGGGATCGCGGGAATGGTTCGTACCGCATCGGTGATCATCTGCAGTACCGAGTCGATCCAGCCTCCATAGTAGCCTGATACACCACCGATGATTAGCGCAAGCACAAAGGCTATAAGCACACCGATGGTGCCTACTGCCAGAGAGGTGTTGATCGAATGGAAGGTTCTGGAAAAAATATCTTTACCCGTGGCATCGGTGCCGAACAGGTGAATCTTGCCTTCATCAACGCCAAAAAGGTGTCTGTCGAAAGTCATGCCGAACAGTTTATATTTATCTCCTTTGGGGAAAAACACAACGTAGCGCCGTTTGTCTTTATTAATCTCGGTAACCCACCGGAAGTTGGTCTTGATGGAGCGCGTTCTTTCGTAGCTGTAGATAAACGGCCTTGCGGAAAACCCATTTTCATCCCAGAACCTGGGCATTTGTGGCGAACCGTTTTGATAGGTCTTGTCGCGGCCTGCAATGGTTGGATCATAGGGGGTCAGGAACCCCGCAAAGATTCCGGAAAGTATCAACCAGATCAGTACAGCGGCACCGACCATGGCGGCTTTTTGCTTCTTAAAGCGGGACCAGATTAATTGCCCCTGAGAGGCGGTGAAATACGCCTCTTTGCTTTTCTGGTCTACATTAATACTGGCAGTATCTGTCATGTTGGTTATTCCAGAATGCTGCGGCGAACACGAGGATCAGTGAGCGCAAGAATGATATCAGTAATAAAATTTATACTTACAATGCTGGCTGTCAGCAAGAAAATAATTGCTCCCGCCAATTGTTGATCGTTAGATCGAGCCAGTGCCTCAATCAATAGCGCACCTGCTTCAGTGAGTGTCAATATCAACGCAACAATCGGCAGCTCATTAAAAATTCTATTGAGGTCAAAGCCAAGGGAATTAACGATGGGCCCCAGAGAGTGCCGCGCCGGATAGCGCCACAATAATTTCCGGCCAGAGACACCCCTGGCAGAGGCGGCGGTAACATAAAGCTTGCCGACTTCGTCAGACATCAGTGCACGCACGGTCTGAATGGCAAAAGCGGTGGCCGACCAGCCAAGGATAAATACCGGCAACCAGGCTCTGGACAGGAAATCTCTTATCCGCTCAGGAGACCATTCGGCGTTACGGAACTCTTTCGAAAACAAACCGGTAAGGCTATCGCCGAAATAGATCGTTGAAAACAACATGATCATCAGCGCAAGCAAAAAATTGGGCATTGCAAGGCCCAGGTAACTGATGAAACGCAGACTGTTGTTAAGCAGGGCGTTCTTCGACGTGGCTGCAATGATTCCAACCGGAATCGCAATAAGGTAGGCAAGTACCAGTGAGGTGAGGCAGATACCCAGGCTGATCCAGAATTTCTCCCCCAGTAGTTGGGCGATATTGACACGTAGAATACAACTATTGCCAAACTCTCCCTGGAAGGCGTTGAAAATCCAGTTACCCCATCGAACCAGATAAGGTTTATCAAGACCCAGGCGAGCGCGTTCGGCATCGATGTCTGCAACTGATATCTGACTGCCCTGGGTGTTTTTAAACGCGAGGTATCGTTCGGCACAGTCCCCGGGCACAAGCTCCATCAGGCTGAAAACGATAAAAGAAACGATAACTAGAGTGAGTACTGCTAATGAGGCGCGCGTGGCCGCGAAGCGAGCAAATTGATACATTGGTGCTTCTATGCCTCCTCTGGGTATTACTTTTTTAGCAGGTGTTACAAGATTATTTTCACTTTTGAATTATGCAATTCAAAAGACCTGGAACCAGCGGCTGCGGGCAGAGGCCCGCAGCCGTCACATCTATGACAACTCGAACCTATTCGTCAAGCCACCACTGCGTGGGTCGGTACGGATAAGAACGATAGTACTCAAACGAGTGCGTCGTATACTCGACGACATTTTGCACAGCGTTGCGATGGTAGATCGGTGCCGGTACCTGAACCGTACCGATAAACAGCAGGTTCTCCACCAGGTTCTCCACCAGGCGTGCGCCCAGTTTGTCTGATTCCGGTGTGCCCACTAGTGCAGACTGGAAGCCTGTGATGTCTTCCATCATTTGCTTTGCATAATCCGGTGGTTCTACGCCGCTGGCGCCATCTGAATCAACCCATTCTGCCCACAGCATGTTAGTACGTACGGTGAAGTAATCGTGATACGGCGGTACCCAGATCTGGTTGGTACCCAAAACGATGGCAAGTGGCTGACCGTTGCGCCACATGGTGACATCAAGCTTGTTGGATGATTGTGCTGAGCGGTATTCATCCGGAGTAACTTCTTTGACCGTAGTCTGAACGCCAACGGCACCCCATTGCTGAGCGATGAGCTCTACCAGTGCAGCAGGTACACCCTGTACCGAGAACTGCAGGTTAATTACCAGTTTGTCGCCGTTGAGCAATTCGCGGAATCCGTCTCCATCGACGTCTTTCAGGCCTATCTCATCCAGCAACTGATTGGCAAGATCGGGATCATACTGAGCAAAATGCTGCTTCCACTTCTCATCAACGAACGGAGGCGAATCTGTAAAACC